>RGQW01000014.1 GCA_010029945.1 Actinomycetota bacterium
CATCGCGTCGACGACGAGCAAGACGTTCTCCGGCTGCACGGCATCGCGGACCCGACGTAGTTCATCCATCAACTCCGCGTCGATGGCCAAGCGGCCGGCTGTGTCGACGATGACGACGTCGTGCAGGGCGCCCTCGGCATGTCGACGCGACTCGCGGGCCACCTGCACCGGATCACCAACCCCGTTCCCCGGCTCCGGGGCGAAGACGGGAACGTCCGCCCGCTCCCCCATCACGCGCAACTGATCCACGGCGTTGGGACGCTGCAGGTCCGCGGCCACCAACAACGGGGTGTGGCCGTCGGCCTTCAAGTGAGCGGCAAGTTTGCCCGCGAGCGTCGTCTTGCCCGCACCCTGCAGGCCGGTCAGCAGAATGAAGGTCGGCCCCGTCTTCGCGAACTGCAGCGGCCTGGTCTGACCACCGAGAATGTCGATGAGTTCTTCATGAACGATCTTGACGACCTGCTGCCCCGGATTGAGCGCACCGGACACTTCCGATGACAGTGCTCGTTCCTTGACTCGCGCCGCAAACTCACGGACCACGGGTAGGGCCACGTCGGCCTCGAGCAACGCCGTGCGGATCTCTTTGACGGTGGCATCGATATCTGCCTCGGACAGGCGACCTTTGCCCCGCAGACCCTTGAAGGTCTCGGACAACCGGTCCGACAGCGACCCGAACACACCTGCTCCTCGAACGACGACGACACTCACAACGCGCTGAAAGCGCCCCGTCAGACTAACGCGCCTCCACGGCCGCTTGAACCGTGGTTCGCACAGCGTGCGCGTGATCGTCACTGAGGGGTGCACCCAGGCGATCGGTCACGAAGAAGGCGTCCACGACCTCCGACCCGAGTGTGTCGATCTTCGCACCCGTCACCCGGCAGTCGGCGGCAACGAGGGCGGACGTGATGCGGCCCCTCGCACCTGCAACCGGTGCAGGGAGAGAACTCCCGCGACGAGAGCAAGGAGACCGAAACGATCCGGAGCGGACACCACGATGGAGAAGCCGTCCTCGACCGGCTCCAGACGCAGCGACGGTTCGCCCCGTTCAGCCAGCGCGTTGACCACGGCGGAGGACTCCTGCACGGTCGATCGCGCGTGCCCTTGCATCTTCGCTCGCGATTCGGTGACCAGGTCGGTGATCAGCCGACGACGCCACGAACTGCGCACCGATGGTCCGGTCGCTTCGGCGTCGGCCCATGTCAGCGCGTGCAGAAGTTCCAGGCTCTCGACATCGGGCACGAGGTCCACGATGGTGGCCACGGTGGCCGGGTCATCGAGGTCACGACGGGTGGCGATATCCGGCAGCAGGAGGTGGTGGCGCACCAGCAATTCGAGAGTGTCCACATCGGCGGGGTCAAAGCCCATGCGCTCGGCGATGTCTCGTGTCATGTCGGCGCCGACGACGCTGTGATCACCCGGGTAGCCCTTGCCGATGTCATGTAGGAAGGCCCCCACGAGAAGCAGATCCGGGCGCACGACATCGCGTGCTCGCTGTCCGGCATGAACAGCCGTCTCCACCAAGTGGCGATCCACCGTGAACTCGTGCATAGGGTTGCGCTGCGGGAGGGATCGGACCGCCTCCCATTCGGGAATGAGGCCGGAAACGATGCCCGCCTGATCCAGCGCCTCCAACACCGGCACCGCCGCCCGACCTGCACCCAGCAGCGACACCCACGATTGGCGTACGTCGTTGTTCCACGGTTCTGGGATCGGAAGGCATTGCGAGACTCGCTCCACCGTCGACGGCGCCAGCATGACGGATGCTTGGGCAGCAGCGGCCGCAGCCCGCAACAGCAAACCGCGATCGTTCTCCGGTGAAGCACCGCGCGCCAGCGCGACTTCGCCCTCGACGAGCACTACCCCCTCCGCCAAGGGAACGCGCTCGGGGCCCTTCGACGGTGAGGCGGACCGACGCGTGAGTCGCCGCAGCACCCGGGGTGCCAGTCGGTCCCGCAGGCCCCTGGCGTGTAGGGCATCTCGCACGTCCAGCAAAGTCGAGACAGCGGCCGGCCATTCCGTTCGAGGGACTTCGACCGTCCACGACGCTGCAAGAGCCCGCAGCAGCACCGCATCGCGCAATCCCCCGTAGGCCTCCTTGACGTCCGGCTCCAACAGTTGAGCGAGATCCCCTACGCGAGAGCGCCGTGCCATGGCCGTTGCGTGCAATTCCACGAGCCGGTCTCCCGCACTCGCCCGCCAATCACCCAAGATCCCCGTTCGCAGCGACTCCCCGAGCTCGGTGTTCCCTGCCACGACCCGTGCGTCAATAAGCCCGAGCACCACCTTGAAGTCTTCTTGCGCGAGAGTGCGCGCCTGGGCAATCGTCCGCACGGAGTGATCGAGTGCGATCTTGGAGTCCCAAATCGGGTACCACAACGACGATGCGACATCGTCAACACGAAGTGCAGAAGGCTCGTGGACCAAGACGACATCAAGGTCACTGCCGAGTGACAGCTCCCGTCGGCCGTAACCGCCGACGGCGAGCAGCGAGAACTGCGTGGGATCCGCACCGTGCTGGGTGATCGCATCAGCCAACAGACCCCTGAGCCAGCCATCTGTCGCATCCGACAGCAGTGCTCGGCGCTCGGACCCTTGCAGGTCCGAGCGCCGAGCGATGTTTTGCCGTTCCTCGACGAGCTGACTCATCGAACTACAGAGCCTCCGCTCCTCGTTCTCCGGTCCGCACACGAACGACCGTGTCGACGGGAACAGACCACACCTTGCCGTCGCCGATCTTTCCTGTTTGAGCGGCACCCACGATGGCATCCATCACATCGCCAGCACGGTCATCGTCGACCACGATTTCAATGCGCACCTTGGGAACCAACTCGACGGTGTACTCGGCGCCACGGTAGACCTCCGTGTGACCGCGCTGCCTGCCGAAGCCCGACGCTTCCGACACCGTCATTCCGTGGATGTCAAGCGCCTCGACGGCGCTCTTGACGTCGTCAAGCTTGAACGGCTTGATGATTGCGGTAACCAACTTCATGACTACTCCACCTCCTTGGCGCGGGCTGCCTGCCCGACACCTGCAAACGCACCGCCAGCGCCAGAGTCGCCCAGCTCGTAGGCCGTCTCTGCGTGCTCCGCGACGTCGATGCCGTTGACCTCGTCCTCTTCGTCAGACCGAATCCCCGTGGTGGCCTTCAGCGCGAGGGCGATGATGCCGGCCAGGATGAAGGAGTAAACCATCACACCGACTGCGGCAATGATCTGGACGATGAGCAGGTTCAGGTCGCCGCCGTACAGCAGGCCGTTCTGACCACCTTCCTCGACCAGGTCGGAGGCGAGGAACCCGAGGGCCAGCGTGCCCACGAGGCCACCCACCATGTGAATGCCGACGACGTCGAATGAATCGTCGAATCCGAGCTTGTACTTCAAGGTGACCGCCCACGCACAGACCGCGCCGGCGACTAGACCCAGAAGGATCGCACCCATCGGAGTGACGTTGGCGCACGCGGGAGTAATCGCCACCAGGCCCGCGACGATGCCCGAGGCGGCGCCGAGCGACGTTGCCTTCTTGTCGCGGATCTTCTCCACAATCAGCCACGCCAAGCCGGCGGCGCAAGTCGCCAGCAACGTGTTCGTCGCTGCGATTGCTGCGGTGTTGTCAGCTGCGTACGCCGAACCAGCGTTGAAGCCGAACCATCCGAACCACAGCAGACCAGCGCCGAGCATCACCATCGTCAGGTTGTGCGGGCGCATCGGCGTCTTCGGCCATCCACGGCGCTTACCCAGGATGATGCAGACCGCAAGGGCTGCCGCACCAGCATTGATGTGAACGGCGGTACCTCCGGCGAAGTCGATAACTCCGGCATCACCGATGCTCAATTCGCCGATCCAGCCTCCGCCCCACACCCAGTGGGCCACGGGGAAGTAGACGAGGGAAGCCCAGACGGCAGCGAAGATGATCCACGCGCCGAACTTCATCCGGTCGGCGAGAGCGCCGGCGATGAGTCCGACGGTCAAACAGGCGAACATTGCCTGGAACACCACGTCAACCATGACGGGGAAGTCGTCGCCTTCTCCCGGTGGAGCGAGTGCTGCCTCGAGTCCGAAGTAGTCGGTGAAGCTACCGACGAAGTAGCCGGCAGTGGAGCCGTAGGCCATCGAGTAGCCGTAGATCGCCCACAAAATGCCGACAATGAACAACGCGCCCACGACCATCATGAGCATGTTGAGAACTGATTTCGACCTGTTCATTCCTCCGTAGAAGAAAGCCAGGCCGGGAATCATCAAGAACACCAGCGCGGCTGATGTCAGCAACCACGCGGTAACGCCCGAATCCATAAGTCCTACCTCCTGTTGTGTGGCCCTAGCGGCGCTAAGGCAACAGGTATGGGATTTCAGCAAGTAACGCGAAAGGTTTCGCGCGGGTGACGAAACGGCCCCGCATGTTTCGGGTGCGTTACATCCGGCGTTTAGGCCAGGAGTGCGTCGACAAACTCTTCTGCTTCGAAGGGCGCGAGGTCATCGGGGCCCTCCCCCAGGCCCACGAGTTTGACCGGCACTCCGAGCTCGCGTTGAACGGACACCACGATTCCGCCCTTGGCGGTCCCATCGAGCTTGGTCAACACGATGCCGGTGACGTCCACCACCTCGGCGAAGACCCGGGCCTGGACGAGGCCGTTCTGGCCGGTGGTGGCATCGAGCACGAGGAGGACCTCGTCGACCTGGCTGTTCTTCTCCACCACCCGCTTGACCTTGCCCAGTTCGTCCATCAGGCCCGTCTTGGTGTGTAAGCGCCCCGCAGTGTCGACCACCACGGTGTCGAGTCCAGCGTTGCCGGCCACCTCGACCGCCTCGAAGGCGACCGATGCGGGGTCCCCTCCTTCCGGGCCTCGAACCACGACGGCTCCCACCCGGTCGCCCCACGTTTGCAGTTGCTCCGCGGCGGCCGCGCGGAAGGTGTCGGCGGCGCCGAGGAGGACCGTGCGTCCGTCGGCGACGAGAACTCGAGCCAACTTTCCGCTCGTCGTTGTCTTGCCCGTGCCATTGACCCCGACCACCAGGATGACCGCGGGTCGTCCGTTGACCTTGGTCTGCACAGTGCGATCCATGGTCGGATCGACCAAGGCCAGCAACTCGTCGCGCAGCAAGGAGCGCACAGACTCCGCATCGCGAGCACCCTCTACCTGGATGCGACTGCGCAGCCGATCCATCAGTTCGGTGGTCGCCGCGACACCGAGGTCTGCGGTGAGCAAGATCTCTTCGACCTGCTCCCAGGTGTCCTCGTCGACATCGTCTCTGGCGAGCAGCGAGAGCAGGCCCTTACCGAGGGCGTTATTGCTTCGCGCGAGTCGCTCGCGAAGTCGGTGCAGGCGACCCTTGGTCGGCTCGGGAGCCTCGACCTCCCAGACCGCCTCCGTGGAAACCGCCTCCACAGCATCCGCGTCGGTGTCTGGCTCGTCCAGCACGCTGGTGGGGACATCGGTGACGCTTCGCCTCGGTGTGTCACGCGGAACCGAATCGTCGTCGCCTACGCCCGGGGCGTAATCAATGCCGGGCCGCGGCTTGTCGGGCGCGGAGGTGGTCGACCCCCGCCCACGCATGAGAGCGATGCCCGCGCCAATGACGAAACCAAGAAGCACGACGGCGATCACTACGTACCAGGTGAGCGACTCCATAGTTGATCAGTCTCTCAGGGGTCGGCCGTCACGCACTGACGGCTTCGCGAATCCGCTGCCCGATGACCTGCGTGACGCCATCCCCGCGCATAGAGACGCCATACAGGGCATCGGCGATCTCCATCGTGCGCTTTTGGTGGGTGATGACGATGAGTTGGGAACTGCTGCGCAACTCATCGATCATGTCGATCAGTCGGCCGAGGTTCACGTCGTCGAGGGCAGCCTCGACCTCGTCGAGAACGTAGAACGGGCTCGGTCGCGCCTTGAATAGCGCCACGAGGAATGCCACCGCGGTGAGGCTGCGTTCACCACCCGAGAGCAGGGACAACCGCTTGACGCGCTTACCGGGTGGACGGGCCTCGACGTCGATTCCGGTCGTCAGCATGTTCGCCGGATCGGTGAGGACGAGTCGGCCTTCACCTCCGGGGAATAGCCGCGCGAAGACCTGTTCGAACTCGCGCTCCACGTCCCGGTAGGCCTGGGTGAAGACTTCCTCCACGCGTGCGTCCACTTCCTTGACGATGTCGAGCAGGTCGTCCCGCGAGCGCTTGAGATCGTCGAGTTGCTCGGTCAGGAAGCGCTGGCGCTCCTCCAACGCCGCGTATTCCTCCAGGGCGAGCGGGTTGACTCTGCCGAGCAAGGCGAGACCGCGCTCGGCTTCCTTAAGTCGCTTCTCCTGCTCGCTTCGTACGTAGGGGTAGGGCGCAGGCTCGGGCTCGCCCTCGGGTATCTCGTCGCCCGGCGCCCTCGGGGACGGGGGAACCATCTGATCGGGGCCGTACTCGTCGATCAAGACATCGGCTTCCACCCCGAACTCTTCGAGAGCCTTGGTTTCCAACTGCTCGATGCGCATGCGTTGTTCGGCGCGGGCTAGTTCGTCTCGATGGACGCTGTCACGCAATCCATCTGCCTCGATCGCGAGGGCTCTCAGTTGCTCCCGAACCGCGGATAACTCCTCGCTGCGCTCACGAGCGGCCTGCTGCAACTCATCGCGGCGTTGCTGCGCCGCTGCCACAGATCGTCCTACGTGCGCGCGCACGGTGGTGATCGCCTGGACAACCGCCTCGGCGACCAGCAGGTCGCGGGCTCGTCTCTCACGTCTTTCCAAGGCCGCTCGGCGACCCTGTCGCTCGGATTCGGCGTCGGCCTCCAGTGCGGCTGCTCGCTCACTGACCGCGGCCGTCCGCTCCTCCACCGTGCGCATCGCCAAGCGGGCATCCACCTCCGAAGCTCGGGCGGCCTCGGCTGCGGTCTGCAATTCCATTCGCCTATCGGGTCCGGTGTCTTCTTCCGGCGCGGACTCCATGCTGGCCAGTCGCGCGCGCAACTCGACAACGGTGGCCTCGTCGGCTTCGAGGGCTTGCTTGGCCGCGGTGAGCGCCTCCTCGAGGCGGTCGGCCTCGGCGGTCGCTGATCGCGCCGTCTGCCCCAACTGCCCGAGTTGTTCGGCGACAGCGGCGAGTTGGGCGTCGGATTCATGAAGCTGCTTCAGGGCTGCTTCGACCTCGCCGGAGGCGGCTTCCTGTCGATCCCGGGCAGCCGCAAGATCGAATCGCAACCGTTCGCTGCGCTGGGTCAAACCCTCGACCTCGGCACTCGCGTGCTCGTAGGCCGCGCGTACCTCGACGAGGGAATCCTGAGCACCCGATCCGCCCCTCAGCGTGCCGCGCGAGACCACGTCCCCACTGCGTGTCACCCACGTCAGCTGTGGTGCCTGTCGGTGCCCTGCAACGGCCGCGTCCACATCGTCGACGAGGACTGCACCGGCGAGAAGGGTCTCGACAACGGGCCGCATGCCTTCGTCACTGCGCACAACCTCGCGAAGCCAACGACCGGCCGGCGCCGTGTTCGCTTCATCTGTCGCGGTCTCGAGCACCTCGTCGACGATCACCAGGGCGGCGCGACCGGAGTCAGACTCCTTCACCACGGCCAAGGCGTTCATCGCAGCCGACCGTCCTCGCACGACGATCGCGTCGGCGAGATCGCCGAGCACGGCTGCCACTGCTCGCTCGGCGCCGTTGTCGATGTGGATCTGCTCGGCGAGCGCGCCCACCACCCCCGGCACAGCCGCATCCATCACAACGGATCCGGCGTCGGACCGTTTGAGACTGAGTTCGAGTGCCTGGCAGGTGGCTTCGGCGGCGGCTCGCTCACGCTCTACGCGAGCCTCCTCTTGTCGCAGCTTCTCCACCTCGGCGTCGGCGTGCTCCAGGCTCTGCTGCGCGCGCTCATGTGTCTCGTCGAGTCCCACCTCGCCTTCACCGAGGCCGACGATGTCGACCTCGACCCTGGCGAACTCTCGCTGCGCAGTCTCCGCACGCTGCTGCGCCTCGTCGATCTGGTTCGTCAGCCGTGTGATCTCCGCCGCACGCGCGTCGCGTCGTGACACGGCCGCATTGACTTTGCCTTCGGTCGTCGCCAACCCCTCACGCCGGTCGGCCCTCGATGCCTCGACTGCCTGAATGCGACGCTGCTCGCCTGCCAGGGCTTCCTCGGCGCGCAGTCGAGAGGACTCGGCGACAGCGAGAGCGTCGCGCAAGGCCTGCACTTCACGACCGAGCTCGAATTCCTGGGCCCGTAGTGATCGAGCCTCGGCATCGATTTGCTCGGGGTCGCGCCCGGACACGGCCAGTTCCTCGTCTTCTGGCTGCAGGTGGCGAACAGTCGCCCGCGCCAGTTGATCCAATCCATGGAACCGCTCTTGGGCCGCCGATAGGGCGAACCAAACTTCCTGCGCTCCCGATAGCAACGGACCTTCCGTGCGCTCAGCATCGTCGGCTGCCTGCTCGCGCGTTTGCAACTCGGCGATAGTCGACTCCACGCTCGCCTGCCGCTGACGCAGAGCCGTTTCGTCGGCCACCTCGGCCTCGAGAGTTTCTCGCACCTGGTGGAGATCGTCCGCCAACAGTCGAAGTCGAGAGTCACGCACGTCGGTTTGAATAACGACGGCGCGGCGGGCAACCTCGGCCTGCTTACCCAGCGGCTTCAGTTGTCGACGAAGTTCGGTGGTGAGGTCCTGCAATCGAGTGAGGTTGCCCTCCATCGCATCGAGTTTGCGGAGGGCCTTTTCCTTGCGCTTGCGATGCTTGAGCACTCCGGCGGCCTCTTCCACGAAGCCGCGACGATCCTCAGGTGTTGCGTGCAAGATGGTGTCGAGTTGCCCCTGCCCGACAATGACGTGCATCTCGCGACCGATGCCGGAATCGGACAGCAGTTCTTGGATATCCAGCAGGCGACACGTTTCTCCGTTGATCGCGTACTCGGATCCTCCGTTACGGAACAGCGTGCGGGAGATCGTCACCTCGGTGTACTCGATGGGAAGGGCCCCATCGGTGTTGTCGATGGTCAGTGCCACTTCCGCTCGGCCAAGCGGCGCGCGGCCGGACGTCCCGGAGAAGATGACGTCTTCCATTTTTCCGCCGCGAAGGCTCTTGGCTCCCTGCTCACCCATCACCCATGCGAGGGCATCGACGACGTTCGACTTTCCCGAGCCGTTCGGCCCGACGACGCATGTCACGCCCGGCTCGAACTCCAAGGACGTGGACGACGCGAAAGATTTGAAGCCCTTGAGCGTCAGCGACTTCAGATGCACGGTCCGGCCAGCTCCATTCGGGTGCGTTTCCGCCGGAGGGCGGAAACTCGGTGCGGGGAAGGCGCTTGTAGATGCTACCGACGGACTACCCGGTACCTGCGCCACCACGCGGGGCGCGCTGGCATCGGGGGCACCGGTAGCTGGACCGGTTCATGAAGGCCTCCCGCCGGATGGCCGCCCCGCACCGTCGGCACGGCTCGCCTTCCCGGCCGTAGGCGTCCAAGGCACGCTCGAAGTAGCCCGACTCCCCATTCACATTGACATACAGCGAGTCGAAGCTGGTGCCGCCCTGGGCGAGTGCTTCGAGCATGACCTCGCGGGCGTTCGACACGACGGTGCGGACCTGAGCGGACGTCAAAGCAGAGCCCCGCCGGCGCCCATTGATCGAGGATCGCCACAGCGCTTCGTCGGCATAGATGTTGCCGATTCCTGAGACGACCGACTGATCGAGCAGAACACGCTTCACTTCGGAGTCCTTGTGCCGAATGGCGCGGACGGTCGCGGCTTCGTCGAAATCGGGGTCGAGCGGATCGCGGGCAATGTGGGTGATGCTCGACGGCACCCCGTCGATCATCTCGTCGACGTGCATGCCGCCGAACGTCCGCTGGTCGACGAACCGCATCTCGCGATCATCGTCGGCGAAGCCCACGCGCACGCGCAGGTGTGTTTCGTCGTCTTCGCTCGGCGGCTGCATGAGTACCTGGCCGCTCATGCCGAGGTGCACGACGAGAGCCTGATCCCTCGAGCGCGCGAGTGGCAGCCACAGGTACTTGCCTCGGCGACTGGCGCAGCGAAAGGAATCTCCTTCGAGCGCGGCGCGCAATTCTGGCGCGCCCCCCTCGCAGCGACGGATCGATCGAGCGTGCAACACGTCCACGCGGCTGATCGTCCGATTCGTCGCCCACGCGTCGATGCCCCGACGCACCACTTCGACTTCGGGAAGTTCAGGCATCGGTGGTGCCGCCGAGAGCGGCGTAGGCCTGCGCGGCCGCCTCTTGCTCAGCGACCTTCTTGCTGCGACCGTGTCCCGTTCCCAGAACGTCGCCGCCGATAACCGCGTGCGCGGTGAATTCCTTGGCGTGATCGGGTCCGGTGTCGGTCACCCGGTATTCGGGAACACCTCGCTCGAGTTCGGCAGAACGTTCCTGCAACGAGGTCTTCCAGTCCAGTCCGGCGCCGAGTTGTGATGATTCGGCGATCAGGGGCCCGAAAATGCGCTCGATGAACGTGCGAGTGGTTTCCAGATCGGTCGACATGTACATCGCCCCGATGACCGCCTCCATCGCGTCGGCCAAGGATGCGTTGACGACGGCTGCTCGCAGTTTGGCAAGTTGCCCCTCGGGTTCGTCGGGGAAGTCCCGAAACAGCCGTTCGGTGACGACAATGCCCAAGACGGAGTCGCCGAGGAATTCCAGGCGCTCGTTGGTGGGTAGTCCGCCGTGCTCGTACGCGTAGGAGCGATGGGTGATGGCTTGCCTCAGCAGGTCGGCGTCCATGCGCTGGCCCATCGCCTGCATCAGGGAGTCCAAAGACTCCACTGATCCCTGTGCGTCGGGGGCCACCCCGCACCACTTCCCTTCTGTGTCAGGTCGCGCGTGTCAGGTCGCGTGTGTCAGGTCGCGCCGTCGGCCGTTCCACCCGAGCGGGGCCTGCTTGCTGCCCTGACGATAGCGATCACGTCGCCCACCGTCTCGACATCGTCCAAGGCGCGACCGTCTCCCGAAAAACTCACGCCCAAGTGATCGGCGACCATCAGCCAATCTGTTGCCGATCCGCGCCAGTCGACGACGCTGAGTGGAGTGTCGGTGCGAATGCTGCGTGGATCGACGTCGAACGCGTTCGCGAACGCGACAACATCGGCGGTGCCGCTGGTCGGCTCGTCGTCACCTGGCTCCGTCATGCGAGTTCTCCCCGTGCATTCAGTTCCGGGAGACCGGAAACAGACGCGCGAACACTCTCGACGATGGACCCCTCGTGCAGCATCGCGGCTCGACGAATGCACCCATGGATCTCATCCGCGCGCGATGCACCGTGTCCGACCACAATGTTGCCGTCTACCCCAAGCAGCGATGCGCCGGACAGCAGGTGAGTCGACCGCAATACTTCACGGGCCGGTTCGATCGACCCGTAGGCGGTTCCCATCGCACCCACGGACCACCGCAGGGCTCCTTCCATCGACTTCAATGCGACATTCCCGGTGAAGCCGTCGACGACGATGACATCGGCTCTCGCTTGCGCCATCAGGTCGTGGCCCTCGACCGCGCCCACGTACTCCGCCGCAAACTCTTCGGCGAGACGAATGTCGGTCTGCTTGCGCAGGTGATCGCCCTTGCCTCTTTCGCCGCCGATGCTCAACAGACCGATACGCGGCGAATCGATGCCGACGACACGTGCATACGACGCACCCACGGCTGCGAAGCGGACGAGATCTTCCGCGGTCGCGTGCGGCGCCGCACCACAATCGAGCAGGATCACCGGCCCATGGACGACATCGGGACCGACTCTTGCGCGTGGGCGATGGTGATGTCGCCGCGCGCATCCACATCAATGCCGCGCTCGGCGAGAAGTTCCCGGGCGAGGTCCTCTGGTCCGACCACGCATATCTGAATCGATGGTGGGGTGCTGTCTGTGTCACGCCCATCGCTGTCGCCGGCCAGGACAGCTGCGATGGCGTCGGCTACGACGGGAGCACCTGCGTCACCGCCGAGGAGGTCGACGGCAACTCGCGCCATGGGAAGCCCGATCCGAGTTAGACGTCCAGAACGCGACGCTTCGCGTACGTCCCGCACGTGGGACAGGCGGTGTGCGAGGGACGCTTTTCCTTGCAGCGCGCGCAGGTGACGAGGGTCGGTGCGCTCGCTTTCCACTGCGAGCGACGGCTCCGAGTGTTGGACCGGGACATCTTGCGCTTGGGGACAGCCACTGTTCTTCCTTAACTTGGGTGCGCAGAGCGTAACTCAATGCCGTCTGCACCAATATGACGGCGCCGATTGTGCCCTATCGCCCCTCGGGCGTCGTCGGCGGGCTTTCGGTCAGCAACTGTTCCAGCGCGGACCACCGAGGGTCAGAGACGGGGTGGTCGTGAGGCGTTCCATCGAGTTCGACCCGTTCCCCGCAGGTGGGGCAGATGCCCTGACAGTCCGGAGAACACAAGGGGGCAAGGGGAAGGGAGAGTACGACGGCGTCGCGCAGCGGCCCATGCATGTCGATGGTGTCGGCGACAACCTCGGGCGTTTCCTCGTCGTCGTCCTGCGGATCCTCGATGAGGACGCCGCGAGCATCCGTGGCGGGATATCGGAACATCTGCTCTATCGGCACCATCTGCGACCACTCCACCGAGTCCAAGCACCGTGAGCACTCCGCCACGACGTCGACGTCCGCGGTGCCGCTCACCCAGATCCCTTCGACGACGGATTCCACGGAAACATCCATCTCGATGGGCGATTCTTCGGGCACGCGAGCCATCGCGACGCCCAGATCACCCGGAGCGGGAAACTCGAAACTCAACTCAAGACGCGAACCAGGTTGCCGGTGTAGCCGAGAGACGTCGATTGTTGTGGGGCTGTCACCGGGTGATTCCTGGGCGGGCGACCGGGAACCACTCACCGCTAGTAATCCTCGCGTTCCGGTTCCGCCGCCCCGTCGAAGAATTCATCACCGTCGACCGGAGCAAGGTCTTCATACATCTGGCTGCGAATACGCTCGCGACCGCGGTCGACCGTCTGCAACGTCTTCTGCAAAGTGATTTCGAAACTCGCCAATTTGGCATCGATGAAGTCGTCTGTCTCCTGCCGCATACGGGCGGTGTCCGACAGTGTCTCCTTACGTAGCGCTTCGGCTTCTGCGACGGCAGCGAGGTACACCTCGTGCTCGGACACCATCTTGTCCGCTTCTGTTCGCGCTCTTTCCAAAATGCGATCGGCCTCGCGCCGCCCGTCCTGCACCACGGCCTCGCGGTCGGCAAGCAGCTCGTCCGCCCGATGCACCGACTCCGGGAGCATCTGCCGAATCTCCTCGATCAGGTCCAGCACCTGAGATCGATTCACCACACACGATGCCGACAGGGGCATGGACTTGGCATCCTCAACCAGAACGTTCAACTCATCGAGTCGTTCCTGGACGTCCACTCGCTGCTCCTTCGGTCGTAGCGCGGCTTCTTCGGGCGCTGCTGGCTCCGGCTGACCATCGGCCGCCGGGCTAGGCACATTGTGGCTCAGAACTTCTCCGGGAAGCGGTCCAACACGGCCTGTGGCACCAAACCGGACACATCGCCGCCGTGCCGGGCCACCTCTTTGATCAGGCTGGAGGACAGGTAGCTGTACTGCGGATTGGTCGAAACAAACAGGGTTTCGACCTCCCCCAGACGGTGGTTCATCTGGGCCATCTGCAGCTCGTAATCGAAATCGCTGATCGCCCGGAGCCCTTTCACAATGGCCTCGATGCCGTTGTCCCGGCAGTAGTCCACCAGGAGGCCGTGAAAAGAGTCGATCCGAACGTTGGGCAGATCCGCGGTGACGTCGGTGAGGATCTCGATGCGCTCCTCGACACTGAACATGCCGGCCTTGGATCGGTTGACGAGAACCGCGACGACGACTTCGTCGGCGATCTTGGCAGCACGCGTGAAGACGTCGAGATGACCGTTGGTGACCGGATCGAAGGACCCGGGGCAGATCGCCCTCATCACACCTCCACCATCTGCATTAGTTGCCAGCGACGCCTCCAGGCGCCGCCCTCACGCACCGCTCACGCGACCGTACCAAAGCGCGCTGTCTCCGTAGACCCGATGATCGATGATCTCAATCTCGGGCGGAAGCGCGGGCGCATCGTGGTCCTGTGGCGCTGGACCGTCCCGGCCAGCACGTCTCCCCGGTGCCCTCCCCCGCGCCTTCGCTCGCTCGACGATGACGAGTGCATCCGGGGCGCACCATCCCGATCGCACTGCGCTGGCGAGGTCGTCCGACAGCGAGGCGTCGTCGTAGGCGTAGGGAGGGTCGGCGAAGATCACCTCGAAGGGCCCCACGGGGGGTTCGGACGTCACTACGAGGCTGACATCGCCGCGGCGGCACTCGACTTCGCCGTCGGCGTCCAGGCTGGAGACGTTGCCCATCATGACCGAGACTGCCGCGGCGTTCTTTTCCACCAGCAGCACGCGCGGGGCACCTCGACTCCACGCCTCCAGGCCGACCGCTCCCGATCCCGCCCACAGGTCGGCAACGGCGACGTCGTGCCACCCGCGTCCGGCGGCCCGCAGTCGAGATTCCACGCTGGCGAACAGCGCTTCGCGCAGTCGGTCCGAGGTCGGTCGGGTTCCGGCCGAGGGAATCTTCACGCGACGACCGCGGGCCCGCCCGGCGATGATCCGCGTCACGACTTCTCCAGAAACTCGGCCTGCTCTGCGTCCCATCGGGTCATCGCTTCGCGCAGCGAAGGATGGGACTCCAGATCGGGGTCTGTCTCAAGTAATTCCTCGGCCGCCGCCCGCGCCCGGGCAATGACATCGGCATCCTCAACCACGCGCAACAGGCGCAGAGACGATCGAACACCTGACTGGGAACCACCCAAGACGTCGCCTTCTCGACGAATCTCCAGATCGCGTTGGGCCAGATCGAACCCGTTGCGTGTCGAGGCCACCGCGTCGAGCCGTTCCCGCGTGGGGGTGCCATCCTCAGCGGCACTCACGAGCAGACAGACGCCTGGCAGACTGCCTCGACCAATGCGGCCGCGAAGTTGGTGCAACTGCGAGATACCGAATCGATCGGCATCGAACACGATCATCATGGTGGCGTCGGGAACATCGACGCCGACCTCGATGACGGTGGTCGACACCACGACGTCGACTCCGCCGGACGCCAAGCCGGCCATCACAGACTCCTTGTCCTCTGCGGACATGCGACCGTGCAGCGCAGCAATCCGGGCATTCGGGAGTCGAGCCACCGCCTCGTGGACCGTCTCTTCGACGGTCGCAATGCTGACGTCGGCTTCCCCGTCCATGGCCGTCGTGGAGCCCTCTTCGGCATTCGTGGCGTCGATCCGAGGGCAGACAATGAACACTCGGTGCCCCGCCGCAGCCTCCTCCGCAGCCCGCTCCCACAACCGGTCCACGTGGCGTGGCTGCGTCCGCGGGTTGATGACGTGGGTGGTCACTTCTGCCCGGCCCGCCGGGACTTCGTCCAAGGTCGACACGTCGAGGTCCCCGAACACGGTCATCGCAACGGTGCGTGGGATCGGCGTTGCCGTCATCACCAGCACGTGCGGATGCGTGCCGTCCGGGGCTCGGCGGGCCAGGGCCGCACGCTGCTCGACGCCGAAGCGATGCTGTTCGTCGATCACCACCAACCCCAAGCGCGCAAACTGCACGGACTCCTCCAGTAGGGCATGCGTCCCCACGATCACACCGGCCGCCCCCGATTCGATCGCCTCCAGGGCCTGTCGTCGCTGGGCCGAACGCGCCGAGCCGGTCAACAGCACGACCGTCGTTCCGTCGACCGTCGCCCCGGATCCCAGGAGCGAATCCGCTTCCGCGAGCGGGCCGAGGAGCCGGCGGATCCCTGAGGCGTGCTGGGACGCGAGAACCTCCGTCGGCGCCAGCAAGACCGCCTGGCCGCCCGCAGCCACAACGTCCAGCATCGCGCGAACGGCAACAACCGTCTTCCCACTACCGACATCTCCTTGCAGCAGCCGCTGCATGGGTACCTCTCGCGCAAGATCCGCGGCGATTTCGTTCCCCACCTCCTTCTGCCCGTCAGTCAGGGTGAAGGGCAGGCCCGCATCGAAGGTCTCCCGCAGGGCCGATCCCGCCGGGGGCACCACGGAGGCTCGATAGGTGCGAGCAGCATGACGGCGCTGCACCAAGTTCGCCTGAAGCACGAACGCTTCTTCGAACACCAGCCGCTCCCGTCCACGCTCGATGTCCTGCCAGGTAGTCGGTCGGTGCACACCTTCGAGTGCACGATGAACGTCCGGCAGGTCCATGTCTGCGCGCATCGACGCTGGAATCGGATCCGACATCATCTGATCGGCATCCATCGAATCAAGCACGATGCGCACCGAGGATTGGATCTGCCAACTCGTCACAGATTTCGTGGACGGGTAGACCGGAATGATCGCACCTGCGAAGCTCTCGACCTTCTCGGCATCAGAGCCGTCCCCGAGCAGGACATATTGCGGGTGCGCCAATTGCCGCTTATCTCGGTAACTGCTGATGGTCCCCGCGAACAGGCCCCGCTGCCCCACGCGCAGCTCGCGCTCACGCCACGCCTGATTGAAGAACGTGATGACGAGTGAGTCGGTGCCGTCGCTGACAAGGACTTCCAGGAGCGAGCCCCGCTTGTTGCGCATCCGTCGGGCCGTGACCGAGGCGATATCCGCCACGATCGTCACGTGATCGCCGTCGGTAAGCCCTGAGATGGCAGTCAACTCACCGCGCTCGGCGTAACGACGGGGGTAGTGGCGCAGCAGGTCCCCCACCGTGGTCAGGCCCAGCCCTCGCTCCAGCGCGCCTGCCGTGCGCCCGCCGATGACACCGCGAAGCCTGGTTTCCAGCCCTATGTCCCCGGCCACGAGGCGACGCTACCGGGGGCTGGTCCTGCCACGGTGGAATGAGTCGGCTACTCTTACCCGGCTTACGTTCGACGACGAGTTCCCGGGCGTCACAGCAATTACTACGACAACGAATGCAAGGAGTGCACCGTGGCTGCCAACTGCGATGTCTGCGGCAAGGGACCCGGCTTCGGCCACAACATCTCGCACTCCCATCGGCGTACCAAGCGTCGCTGGAATCCCAACATCCAGCGGGTGCGCGCCGTCGTCGGATCCACCCCTAAGCGCATGAACGTGTGCACGTCGTGCATCAAGGCGGGCAAGGTCACCCGCGCCTGACGGCACCCCTCACGCGAAGTGCGTGAAACCTCCCGGGCCTTCGAGCCACTCGGGCTCTGACCCATCCACCGTCACCTGCGCTGCACCCTCGCGTACCTGTCCGATCTCCAGAAAGCCATCCGGCAATTCGACGTCCTCGGGCAGGCACGCGACGAGAGCGTGGTCGTCTCCCCCGGTCAGCATCCAGATTTTCGGATCCACGTTGTAGGCGGCCGCAGCAGCCTGCAGCGGCTCAGCGACCTCGAGCGTGCTGGAGTCAAGATCGATCGCAACGTTCGACGCGGCCGCTATGTGACCCACGTCGGCGATCAGTCCGTCGCTGATGTCGATCATCGCCGTGGCTCCCGCCGCGGCGGCGCGCGGACCACAGGTGTAGTCGATCACGGGGAAGCGGTGCGCATCGACCAAGACCTTCGGGGAGCGAAATCCTCGACCGAGAACCGCTAACCCCGCCGCCGCCCAACCCAATCGTCCGCACACCGCCACACGATCACCCGGCTGCGCTCCCCCGCGCGTGACCGGGGCTCGGCCATCGAGAGATCCCAGTGCCGTGACCGAGAACACGATCGAGTCCCCCTGCGTGGTGTCGCCACCGATGAGTAGCGCCCCCGCGCTGGCAGCCTCCTCTTTCAGGCCGGCCGCGGCTTCCATGATCCACGCACCCGCAAGGTCGCCCGGCGCCACGAGTCCGACCAGCAGAGACGAACACTGAGCGCCCATCGCATTGATGTCGGACAGGCTCGCGGCGGCGACTCGACGCCCGACGTCGATCGCATTCGACCAGTCGCGGCGAAAATGCGTTCCCTCAACCAGTACATCGACGCACGCCACCACTCGACCATCCGGCAAGCCGATGACCGCGGCGTCATCTCCGGGACCAACCTCGATCGCCTTGGAGGTTGGAGTGTCCGACACCAGCCGCTCGATCAGAGCGAACTCTCCGATGTCGCCCACTGTTCGGTCGGTCTTCCCGTCGGCCATCGCCCCACCTTCAAAGTACGCTCGTGCTGTGCTCGCGTCAGCCTATGTCTTTCGACGCACGCCACGGCCCAGCGCGACGCGGCGCACCATCGTTTGTGCTCT
>RGQW01000131.1 GCA_010029945.1 Actinomycetota bacterium
CCGCTTGGATCATGCTCGTTCTGTCGCCGGCATTTCTTCTGTTTTTACCGCTAGACACCTTGGCCAATGCTCGCAAGGAACTTATTGCGTTGACCGCTTTGGCTGGTGCGGCCTACTCGTACCGACTGGGGCGAGCCAACGTGGGATTGTGGCTTGCCTTTCCTCTTTTCTTGGTGGGGGTCTTCTCACACGAAGGACTCATTGTCACTGCTCCGGCGTTCGCCTTTCTGATTTGGACGGCCATTCCCCGGAGAGGTGCCTGGCCACTCCTCATTGCCTACGGTGCGGCAACTCTTGGTTCTCTCTTCCTTGCAGTGCTTCGACCGGGTGGAGCGAGTGCGGTCGGGACGATTTGCGAGTCATGGACATCGCGAGGAATTGACGACTGCAGTGGGAGCTTGTCGACACTCGGTGTTCCTCTTGAAGTGATGACAAATCACTTATGGAACGAATTGTTTCCCACCTACTGGATCTACTTGTTCCCCGCGGGCTTGGCTGTGATTCCCCTGTTTGCTGTTCGTTTTCTTCCTCGTCAATGGAAGGTCAGTCTGCTGGTAGTGGCCGCATGTGCGCCTCTGTTTTTTATCGCGTGGGACTACGGACGCTGGCTATTCCTCATCACTTCTCAACTCTCACTACTTGCGTTGGCGCGATCAAAGGACCTCCGTCCTCTACGAGTTCCCTTGTACGGTGCTGGGCTATTCGTACTCGTGTGGGGAATGGACCACTGGGCGGAACCAATAAGACATGGGGTCTTTGTTCGGTTCCTCAACCTATTTGTTTCGTGACAGGATCGTAAATCAAGGATTTAACCCTCTGCATCCCGCAGGATTTCTCGCCACCACCCGGTGTCGAAGTACGAAAAATTTGTTCGACAGTTACTGGATGAACCTTTTCTGAAATCATCAGTAGCCCGGCTGATGCAGACGAGAAGGCTGCTATCTCTCAGCACGACGTGCACGTGAGTGACCTATGTCGGTGAGTGCGCCCCGATCAGTCCTCCCCGTCAATGTCGTGACAGGATCACGCCATGGCAACCACAGCGACCATCGCAACTAATCATGGCGACATTCGGATCAACCTTTTTCCCGATCAGGCCCCCAAGACGGTGCGCAACTTCACCGGCCTGGCGGAGGGGACCCAGGAGTGGACCGACCCCAAAGTGCAGGCGAAGTCCACAGCTCCGCTGTATGACGGCACGATCTTCCACCGGATCATCCCCGGATTCATGATCCAAGGCGGCGATCCCCTTGGGACGGGGACTGGCGGGCCTGGTTACCGCTTCGATGACGAGCCTCACCCCGAGCTCACCTTCGATAAGCCGTATTTGCTGGCGATGGCCAACGCGGGACCCAACACCAACGGATCTCAGTTCTTCATCACGGTCGCTCCGACGACGTGGCTGAACTTCAAGCACACCATCTTCGGTGAGGTGGCGGATCAAGAATCCCGCGATGTCGTTGACGCGATAGCCGCCGTGGAAACTGGGGCTCAGGACCGTCCCGCCCAGGACGTGGTCATTGAGTCGATCTCCATTTCCCGTGACTAGCGAGTCCGATTCTTTCTTGTGAGCGACCTTTCCGGCGAGCAACAAACCCCGCGCGCTCCCCGGTGCTATCGGCACCAGGACAACGAGACGTGGATTCGTTGCTCGCGATGCGACAAGGCGATATGCACGCAGTGCATGATCCAAGCGCCGGTCGGCTACCGGTGTCCGGATTGCATGCGAGCTGAACAACCAGTGGAACCCACGACGGTTGCGGGCGCCACCACCATCGCCAAGCCGTACGTCACCTACACCCTGATCGTCATCAACCTGCTGGTCTTCGCCTACCAGTATTCGGTCGGCATCAACGCTGTCGCCGAACGCTGGGGCATGTGGCCGGTCGGCATCGTTACGGGCGATGAGTGGTATCGCTTACTGACAAGCGCGTTCTTGCACGGCTCGTTCCTGCACATCGCCTTCAACATGTATGTGCTTTTTGCCTTGGGGCCAACTCTGGAACGCATTCTGGGACACGTGCGCTTCACCGCCCTCTACCTGCTCTCGGCAGTGGGTGGCGCAGTGGCGTCGTACTTCTTCTCTGACATCACCACGGTCTCGGTCGGGGCCAGCGGCGCGATCTTCGGGCTCATGGGTGCACTGGTGGTGGCAGGCCGACGGTTGCGGTATGACGTCACGCAAGTTCTCGTCCTGTTGGGAATCAACGTGGTGATCGGGTTCCTGGCACCCGGGATTGATTGGCGAGCCCACCTCGGGGGACTGGTGACTGGAGCGGTGGTCGCCGCGATCTTGGTTCACGCACCGAGGAAGTCACGGACCTTCATTCAGGTAGCAGGATTGAGCGGTGTCTTGCTGATCCTCGTTGCTGCGACGATGCTGCGGACGTCCCAGATTCAAGAACTCTTGGCACCGCTGGGCGTGATCACGACCTAGGGCGCACCGTCGCGGCGTACGGTGGATGACATGAATGATGCGGTGATCGTCGAAGCGGTACGAACGCCCGTGGGTATCGGCAAACCCAAGAAGGGCGCCCTGTCGGGTATCCATCCCGTGGATCTGTCGGCGCACGTGATTGACGCGCTGATCTCGCGGGTGGGAATCGAACCGGAGAATGTGGATGACGTCATCTGGGGGTGCGTGGGTCAGGTCGGCGAGCAGAGCGCCAACATCGCCCGCAATGCCGCGCTGGCCGCCGGGTTGCCCGAGTCGGTCACCGGGGTGAGCGTCGACCGTCAGTGTGGTTCCAGTCAGCAAGCAATCCACTTCGCGGCTGCCGCTGTGATGTCCGGCCAGATGGACGTGGTGATCGCCGGCGGTGTTGAGTCGATGTCACGGGTGCCGATGTTTTCGAACATGGCTGGTGGGGATGGTCCGTTCGGGCCGCGCATGATGAGTCGCTACCCGGACCTGGTGAATCAAGGGATCAGTGCCGAGATGATCGCGGACCGGTGGAATCTGTCTCGCGCGATGCTGGACGAGATCGCGGCTGAATCTCAGCAACGTGCAGCGCGTGCGACGAAGGACGGACTGTTCGACGCGGAGATCACCACTGTGGACACCAACGACGGGCCCGTCCATCACGATCAAGGGATCCGCCCGGATACGACGGCGACGTCACTCGCAGGGTTGACACCGGCCTTTCGTGAAGATGGGGTGGTGACGGCCGGCAACTCGTCACAGATCTCCGATGGGGCGGCCGCGGTGCTGTTGACGACCTCGGCCCGGGCACGCGAACTCGGACTGACTCCGATTGCCCGGTTGCACTCGTTCGCGATGGCGGGTGTCGACCCGGTCATCATGCTGACCGGACCCATCCCCGCGACCAGCAAGGTGCTCGCCAAAGCCGGGCTCGACCTGGCCGATATCGGAACCTTCGAGGTGAACGAGGCGTTCGCCGCGGTCCTCGGCGCGTGGCTGGCAGATACCGGCGCGGACCGGGAGATCACGAACTCGCAGGGCGGGGCAATCGCGCTCGGCCACCCCCTCGGCGCGTCGGGAGCGCGACTGATGACGACCCTCGTGCACCGGATGCGACGGGAGAACATTCGCTTCGGTCTTCAGACGATGTGTGAAGGCGGAGGAATGGCAAACGCGACAGTTGTTGAGCTTCTTTCGTCCCATTCGTCACAGTGATTTACAGGTCACCCATTTATCCACACTGTTTCCACAACTGGGGATAGAACTACACGCCTGTAACTAGTTTTCCCTCACAAAAACACATGTCAGCAACGAGTCCAGAGTGAGACATGGTGTGGACAACTTCACCCCAAAGGGTGCGGAAGGGTCTATTTCCACTTGGTGGACAGGATGAAACCCGTGATGATGAAAGCGAAGCCGATGGCCACGTTCACCAAGCCGTTGGCGGCCCCACCGATCGAGTTCATGATGGGAATCTGAGACCCGGCAACGTAGTAGATGACGATGTAGACCAGCCCGATGACGAAGCAGGCGATCATCGCCGGGGCGAGCCACCCGGGCGAACCGATCTTGGCGACCTTCCGCTCACCCTTGGACGGGGGTGGGGTGTAGGGCGTCTTCTTGCGGCCCTTGGACTCCGGCACGGCGATCTCCTTCTGCTTGCGGCTACCCGTAGCCTGCCACACGTCGATCGGCGGGGTACCGGAGAATAGGCACGTGAGCGGCCCGCGCATCCTCGTGGTGGACAACTACGACTCCTTCGTCTTCAACCTGGTGCAGTACCTGGCGCAGTTAGGGGCCGATGTCACCGTGGTGAGAAACGATGCCGTCACACCGGCGGATTGCCTGTCCTACGACGGAGTGCTGTTGTCCCCGGGACCGGGAACCCCGGCCGATGCCGGAGCGTGCATCCCGATTGTGCGCGAGTGCGCAGGGAAGACCCCAATCTTTGGTGTGTGCCTGGGACATCAAGCGATCGCCGAGGCGTACGGGGCGACGGTCCGCCAAGCACCGGAACTGCTTCACGGCAAAACCTCGCAGGTGGTGCACGACAGTCACGGAGTTCTCGCAGGCTTGCCGAACCCGTTCACCGCCACGCGGTATCACTCACTGGCCGTAGACCCCGCGACCATTCCCGATGTTCTGGAAGTCACCGGAGCAACAGAATCCGGTGTCATCATGGCGGTGAAGCACCGCGAAGACATGGTTGAAGGCGTGCAGTTTCACCCCGAGTCGGTGTTGACCGAGGGCGGCCACGAGATGTTGGCGAACTGGTTGGCCGACTGTGGG
>RGQW01000132.1 GCA_010029945.1 Actinomycetota bacterium
AGCCGACGACTGGACCGACGAGCTCGAGCCACTCGCCGAGCTGGCGGTTACGCTGGCGAGGTCGATTGACGACGGAAACGTCAACATGGTTTTCGAATGCGGGATCGCCCAAACGATCACGTTCGCGAACCCTGGTGACCAGGAGATGCCCACCGGAACCGTCAACCTCACGGCCACCGCAGACTCGGGCCTGACGGTCTCGCTGGCATCCTCGACGACGTCGGTGTGCACGGTGTCCGGAACGACACTCACGTTAGTAGATGAGGGGACCTGCACGATCACCGCGAGCCAAGCGGGTTCTGGCGACTACCTCGCCGCCGATGACGTCGAGCGGTCGTTCACGGTCAGTAAGGCATCCCAGACGATCACGTTCGCCGATCCGGGATCGAAAGCACTCAGTCTTGGGAGTTTCACCGCGTCGAGTTCGGTCGATTCCGGCCTGACCGTCTCGCTGGCCTCCAGCACCGGCTCGGTGTGCTCGGTAACGGGCTTCACCGTGAGCCTCCTGGCAACCGGGACCTGCACGCTCACCGCCAGCCAAGCCGGCAACTCCAACTACGACGCCGCCACGAACGTAGAGCGTTCTTTCTCCGTCACCGCATCCAGCGGCGGTGGTGGCGGGGGCGGCGGAGCACCAGCACCCGCACCCGCGCCACCAGCGCCAGCACCGACCACCACCGGCACCACCACCACGGCAGCGCTTACGTGGACGCCTGACTCCGATCGAGAGAAGTACGTGTCCAGTGGCTCGGGAGTGGAGATTTCCGCCGAGGCACTCGCTCCCACCGGCGGAAAGAGAGCAGTCGATGACGGCGACGCGTTCGCCCTTGTCGATGGAGACGACATCGAGCTGGATATCAAAGGTCTCGCCGACGACAGCACCTTGACCGTGTCCTTCACGTTCGCGGACCCCGATCGCCCCGAGTGCGCTATCAAATCCCAAGAAATCGAGGTGAGATCAGGAACAACCCTCACCGAGTCCTCCATCCCCTTCGATCCAGCCGATCAATGCGTGGGCGAGTGGACGATGACGCTCGAGGGGCAAACCAGTTCCTCGACGGCATTCAAATTCACAACACCGATTGTGCTCGCGGCCAAGCAGTTGGTGACCGAGACGTTGGATGCGAAGGCCTCCTACTTCTTCAAAGGACGATCCGACGCCTTCCATACAAAGTCTCCCCGCAAATTGACACGCCTGGCCAACTCGGTCCCCGAGAAGGCAGACGTGACCATCGCGGTGACCGGTGTCTCGGTTTCCCTCAAAGGCAAGAAAGCCAACAAAGCCTTGGCGAAGAAACGCTGCGAGCAAATCGAGGAATTCATGCGCGAAGCCCTGCCCGGGCACACCCTGACCTTCGAACACAACCCCGTCGGGGCCCGCAAACGCGGAGGCGACGTTTCCACGGACGCGATTCTGCTTCGCAACAAGCGCGGAAAGCCACTGACGACCGTGTCCGTCACCTACACCACGCTCCGGTAACGCTCCACCGGTACCCATCACCCGTGTGATTGACTGCCGGCCATGACACTTCTTCTGCGCACCATCACCGCACTCCTCGCAGCCGTCGGGCTTGCTATCGGCACTCTTGCCGCCGCCGCACCGGCACACGCGGACGATCACGTCACCTTGACGAGCAAGGGTGAGTACACCCCGTCGGCTTCCGTCCTCGCCGGTGCACCCGGCACCACCACCTGGATGATCACCGCTCGCAAGCCAGGCAAGGCCAAGGTGAATATCGCCGCCACGCCTCCGGGGGGCGGAGATCCGGACATCTCGACACTCACGGTGATCGTGATGAAAGAGTCCTGCGAGTACTAGAGCGTCCCTCGTACGCGTTCTGACTGCGGACCGCTACGCGTCCGCTCCGGTGAACTCGTGAACAACATCATCGCTGTCGCAGACATCCCATAACGCCCCAGCGATTCGCTCCGGATCGAACGCCGTTCCGGGGGCGATGGTCCCTCGAATGGTCAGTGTTCGCACCCCAATCGTCGTCTCGCGCAGGTCCTTGTCGAGCGCGATGGCGAGATTGCGAAGCGCCGCCTTCTGAAGCCCGAGCCCGATGCTTGCCACCATCGGGGAGTCCGCCGTTCCACCTCCAGTGAACAGGATGCGCGGGGACGGCTGGGTAAGCATGCGCGGAACCACCGCCTGGGTCATTGCCAAAGCCGCGACGACTCCAGCATCGAGCCCGGAGCTCACGGCATCCAGATCACTGTCCAGTCCTCCCGGTACCCAGGCGGACACGTTGAACAACGCGCAGTCGATTGCAGGATCGCACGCGTCGGCGTAGGAGGAGACCGTGTCGCGGAGCGTTGTCGGTTGCGACGCATCGACAACCAGCGTCGCCACGCGATCACCGCCCGCGCCTAACTCAGACACCAAACCTTCGAGCTTCTCCGGTGATCGCGCGGCCAACGTGACATGTGATCCACCCGTGAGCGCGCGGCGCGCGAAGGCCAGTCCGAGCCCAGGCCCCGCCCCCACGATGAGGACGCGACCGGCCGAGTGGCCTGAGGGCATCTGGCTATTCGTCGTCATTGTTCCTCCCGATCGCCCACATTCTTGGTGATCTCGTCGCCCGAGACGACACGGCCCCCGACCACCAGGGAAATGGTCGGGGGCCATGCTCGCTGAGGTCAGCGCTTGCGCTTGCGGACCTTCACTCGATCAGTCACCGCCGCCGTGGCGTATGGAGAACCAGCCGAGGGGACGTAGGTAGCGGTTACCCGGGTCTTGCCACGGGGCCACTTCTTGGGCGTCTTCCACCGGTACTCGGCGATCCCGTCCTCAATCGGCACCGTCACCGTTTGAACGCGACGCTTCCGCTTGAACGTGAAGGTCACCGTTCCCGGAACGTCCGTCGCCGTGAAAAAGACCTCGTACAGCTTGCGCTTATTGCGCCTGGTCTTCTTGGGGACATCGAGCTCCATCGTCTGAGAGTTCCCGATCTCGGCAGTCGCGCCAGTCGCAACCGCGCTACCACCGGTGGACGGCGGTGTTGCAGGTGGAGTTGGCGGAGAGGTGCGCTGGGCAACCTGCACGGGAGTCGTCGCGGCCTGCTGCGAGACACCTGAGATGTTGGTTGCCGTCACCACCACGCGCACGTACTTGCCAGCCTGGGCGTCGGTGGGCGTGTACTTCTCACTCGTAGCACCCGGGATGTCCGTGCAATCCGATCCGTCTGCCTTGGAGCACTCTTGCCACTGGTAGGTGTAGGTCGACGGATTGTTCGTCCATGTCCCTGGGGATGCAGTGATCTCTGTTCCGGCAGTGCTTCCCTGCGCGTTGGACCACCGCCTGCGCGGCGGGGGAGAGAGGTTCAGTCATCGGTTCCCCCAGCGGGCTAGGGCGGCGCGGGCAAATACTGGAAGCGGAAACTCTCCCTCGTTGTTGGACTGCCACTCATTCACATTCAGCAGTCGAATTTGGCCAGCTTCGGTATAGCTCGCCGCCCCCACCAGGGTCCTCTCTAACGTCCTGGCAAACTGACCGGACCTTTCCTCTATGACCATTGATACGTTGCCTCCGCTTCCCCCGGGGGCGAAATCACTAACTCTGAAGCGATTCTGGGCGTCGTTTCGCTGGGAAGCCAGGTCCAAAGTCGCCAGCGAACCCGAGCTTGTGACTCGCCCTAGGCCGTCGGCGTCAGAGGCCTGAGTAAAGGAGAACCACACGGCTCCGTCCGTTCCCCTGCGGCAATCCCAGGTGTTGGAGGCACCGGGCACACCCACGGTGGTCTCCACTCCCGCGCTGTCCACCCGGATGACACTCGCATCCTCGCGACACACATACAGGATGCCGTCGGTCGTTGCTGCCATTCCGGTCACGTCTCCGGCATTGGTCAACTGGGCCTGTCGGATGACTTCACCCGATTCGGTGACCACCGCGTATCCATCGTCCCCATTGCGTTGTCCGTGAATGTACACATACCCGTTCCCCGGGGCATCCACGTAGGAGACTGACGTCCAACCGGCTCCCAGTGTGTTGATGGGGAAGGTGCGTACGGCTCCTGTGTCAGCGTTGGCGGCAGTCGAGCCAGCCACCACGCCGGTTGCGGCCATCCCGATGCAACACGCTGTTGCTATGGCTTTGCGAATCATGGCGAATTCACTCCTGTCGTCGATGTCTGAACAGGAGTCTTACCGGCCGTCGTGCCCGGAACAAGCCTCACAGGGGTAATCAGTGAGAAGTGGGGTGCTACGACCCCGTGAATAGGAAGGCGCCCCCCGGCGAGATTTCCCGTCGGGGGGCGCTTTCGTTACCAGGGGTTACAGGTGACGGGAGAAAATCGCGTCGATCTCCTCGACGTGGCTGGAGCCGTAGGGCCCTGCCAATTCCCGTTGCTTGCGCCACTCGCGCTCGACGGCACGTCGGCTGGTGGCTTCCTGCGAGTAATACGCGCGAATGCGCTTGAACATGCTGGCCTTACCTTTCTCGCCCTTGTGGGGCCCTTGTGGTGTTGTGTGCCGGGGGTTACCCGGCGCCCTTATTGTCTCACGCCATTGATGACGTGGACGTTACGCACAGATGTGCCCGCGATGACATGTGCGAGGCGAATGGGATCCGTGGCAACCAATGCTTCGTTGCCGAAATAGAGTCAGACGACGAGCGGTGGAGCTGAGGGGACTCGAACCCCTGACCCCCTCCATGCCATGGAGGTGCGCTACCAGCTGCGCCACAGCCCCGTAGGGAGCGCTCAGCATACC
>RGQW01000133.1 GCA_010029945.1 Actinomycetota bacterium
TCGACGTTGAAGATTGAAGAAACCATCCGGGAGCTGTCCAAAGACATCACCATCGTTATCGTCACCCACAACATGCAGCAAGCCGTGCGGGTATCCGACTACACGGCGTTCTTCCTGGCGGCGGAGAACGAACCCGGGTACGTCATCGAACAGGGGCCGACGACCGACATCTTTGGGAGCCCGCAGGATCAACGAACTCTGGATTACGTCAACGGTCGATTTGGTTAAGACTGCGTTCACCTAGTCACGCAGAGTTCACCCAAATGTTGACGGTCGGATACGGAAATTGAGATGAAAGTTCAGGTGGCGCACCTAATTTCCTCACGTCAGTTTCCAATAGATAGGAGTTTTATCGTGCGACGGTCGATCGCCATTGTCGCTGGAACAGCCCTCGCCGCAGGAACCGTGGCTATGGCTTCTCCGGCAAGCGCAGAAGAGAACATTGCCGGAGGCGGCGCCTCCTTCCCCTACGTTTTCTTGTCCCAGTGCCTCACCGACTTCAACGCTTCCCAGAACAACTTCAACATCGAGTACACATCCACGGGTTCAGGCACCGGCAAGGGCAACTTCACTAAGGGAACCTTCGTCTACGCGCAGTCCGACTCAGCGTTCAAGGCGGGTACGGATCCCAGCTGGGGATGGACCTACATTCCCAACATCGGTGGCGCGATCACCTTCCCGATCAACCTGAAGAACAAGAACACTGGCCGTTCGCTGGGTTCTGCTATCCAGTTGCGGCAGGGTACCTTGACGAAGATCATGGCCGGCAAGATCACGAATTGGCGTGACAGGGAAATCCTCAAGTCGAACCCGAGAATCGCGTCTGGAATTCCGAACCAGAAGATTACTGTGGTCTACCGCGCTGACAAGTCCGGCACCACCAACAACCTGCTTCAGCACTTCAACGCCTGGTCGCCGACGATCTGGAGTTCCGTCGAAGACATCATGTCGACGGCGTTCCCCGGCGGGAAGCCTCCGTCAAACTCCATCTCCGGAAATAAAAACGCCGGAGTCATGGCACAGATCCAGAAGACCAAGGGCGCCATCGGCTATGTCGATCTTGGTGATTCAAAGGGCTACCCGGCGGCACGGATCCAGAACAAGAAGGGTCAGTACGTCGCACCTTCCTCTCGCAGCGCAGCGCGCAACCTGGCGAACCAGACGGACGTGCAGCCCAGCGGGCTCGTTGACTTGAATTACAACGTGAACGTGAGTGGCGCCTACCCGATCGCGATCTTCAGCTACGGCTTGGGGCGCACGGATGGTAAGGGCCCGAACGGTCTGGGTGTCCGGCAGTTCCAGGACTACGTCATCCAGAAGTGTGGTCCCTCGCGGGCATCCTCGCTCGGGTTCGTCCCCGTGGGTGGCAAGGTTCTGGCCAAGGCCAAGGAACTCGTCCGCAAGATCAAGTGACGTAGGGAATTGACTCACAAGTGAATCAGCGCGAGAGGGCGATGCTCGACCCACGACGTGGTCGCGGCGTCGCCCTCTCGGCGTTTGCACTGTCCATCGCAGCCACAGCGTCCGCCTGCACCCCACCGATGCCCCCGGATGTCTTGGCCGCGCAGGCCGAATCGCAAATCGAGTGCCAGACAGGCTCCACCGATGTTTCGGTCCCTGAAAATCTCTTCGGTGCCATGACCTTCGTCGGTGATGCGTTGACTTCGGTCTGTCCCGAGCAAACTCTCACGGAGGTAGGAGCTCAAGAGCCGGCCCCGCTCAAGGTCGTCGACGGCACACCATCTTCGGAAGATGTGTCCGACTTCGCCGCCGGGTGTCCTGCGGGGGACGTCATCTACGTCCCGCTGTACAGCTACCCAGTAACCCTCGCGTACAACATCTTCGGACTCGAGGGATTGGTCCTGACCCCGGACACCGTCGCGGGGATTCTGCAGGGATCCATCACCTCGTGGGAGGACCCGGCCATCACCGATGTCAATGAGGGCTTCGATCTCTCAGGGCTGCCCGACATCGAGGTATACACGGTCGACCAGGATCGAGGGTCGGTCCAAGCAATGACCACGTGGCTGTCGGAGGAAGCACCGCAGTCGTGGTCGGACGGAACACTCGAACGCCTACCCGGGAACATCACCTTCGCCTCGTCCTTCGAAATGTCGGAGGAGCTCGCCTTCATGGAAGGTGCAGTTGCCGTCCTTCCCGTTTTCGAAGCGCTTAACGCGTTCGTCCCGACCGCCGCCTTCCCAGTGAGGTTCGGCGACGATGGTGAGGAAGAAGAGCTCATCGCTTTCCCGGACGATCCCCAACTCGCAAAGATCGGATCTGGAGCGATGGCGCTGTCGGTTGATGATCAGGGGAACATTGCCGCTACCCCCGCGGTTGGTGGCATCCCCGATGACGAGCTGCTCGTATGTGACGACCCCGCGGACCCGCTGCCCCTGTCGGTAGCCCAATACGCCTTGCGGCTTGCTGGTCAGGGTGCACTGGAGACGTACGGCCTCACGCCACTTCCCGAACCCGTGAGGATCAAGACATTTGAGCCCTTGAAGGTTACCGTTGCTGAAGCGAAGTAGGCGAGCCTTCTTTTTGCGCTGTGGTGCGATGCCCGTTGTGGCGAGCTACGTGTGCGAAGAGCGGTAGCGTTCCCACGACTGGTGGATTTCGGTCTCGGCGTCTGAGCGCCCCACCCAGGTAGCACCTTCTACTGACTTGCCCGGCTCGAGGTCTTTGTAGACCTCGAAGAAGTGCTGAATCTCCAGTCGATCGAATTCGGCAACGTGATGGATATCCCGCACGTGCTCCATTCGCGGATCACCGGCGGGGACGCACAAGACCTTGTCGTCTCCACCCGCCTCATCGGTCATGCGAAACATCCCGACGGCTCGACAGCGGATCAAAACGCCGGGGAAGGTGGGTTCCTGCACGAGAACGAGGGCATCGAGTGGATCTCCGTCGAGGCCGAGGGTGTCGTCGATGTAGCCGTAGTCGTGGGGGTACCGAGTGGACGTGAACAGCATCCGATCCAGCCGAATCCGGCCAGTCTCGTGATCCATCTCGTACTTGTTCCTACTGCCCGCGGGGATTTCGATCGTTACATCGAACTCAAGGGGTTCCACTGCCACCCCTTTCGTGGGAGACGATGCCGGCCGAGGACTGATGACCTCTGCGTAGGGTAGTAGCAAACACGGAAGGGTCGAATCGTGCAGCCAGCAAGAACGAGGTCACGCAGCCTCGCTGCGCTGCTGTCGCCCGTTGCAGCCCTCGCGCTCGTACTCCCGCTGGCGCTGCCTGCCGAGGCTGCCGACAGCCTCCCGTCACCGTCGCCGTCGTCTACTCCGTGGTCCGCCGTATCGGCAGCTGGGGGCGCCGTTCCCACGCCGAGCGCGGTCCGTTCCCGGATCGACGATCTGGCCCAGCAGAAATCCTTGAAGCGATCAGGCGTCGTGGTCGTCGACCCGGGAACCGATCAAGTTCTTTACGGCAAGCAGGTCTCCCGGGCCCTCATTCCGGCATCGGTCACCAAGATCTTGACCGCCGCCGCTGCTGTGGAAGTCCTGGGGGCGAGCACGCGCCTTGCGACCAGAACGGCAGAGCAAGCCAACGTGGTGTATTTGATCGGCGGCGGAGACGCCACGCTCCCTCGATCGCTTGCATCGGATGCGCAGCCGGACGGCCCGGCTTCCCTCAGGCGCCTGGCCCGGAGCACCGCCACGGCTCTTGGGGGAACCACCAAAGTCGATGTCGTCTTCGATGACTCCTTGTTCACCGGGCGTGCTCTCGGACCCGGCTGGGCGAAAAGATTCCCGAACGCAGGGGTGGCCGCTCCGGTATCTGCACTGATGATCGATCAAGGTCGAAAGTCCCGATCGAGTCGCGCACGGGTTGCCGATCCTGCCAAGCGTGCGGCTCAGGTTTTCGCCAACATTTTGGAAAACCGGGGAGTATCGGTTGGACGAGTCTCGCGTGGACGTGCACCCGATGCGGCCAAGGAACTGGCGATGGTCGAATCCGCCACGATCGCGGAAATGGTGCAGCGCATGCTCACTGAATCCGACAACGACGTCGCGGAGTCACTCGGGCATCTCGTCGGCAAGGAGCTTCTCAACGATGGTTCCTTCGCTGGCGGAGCCCGCGCCACCAGTCAGGTTCTCTCCCGTGCCGGGATCGACACCCAAGACCTCGCCCTCTTTGATGGCAGCGGCCTGTCCCCACGCAACCGTGTTTCCCCCGCCACGATGGCCGACGTGCTCACCGACGTAGCAGCCGAGCGCCGGTGGACCGAGCTTGCTCAGGGGTTGGCGGTGGCCGGCGTCACTGGGACACTCGCCAACCGTTTCACTACAAAGGCGACCTCGTCTGGTCGTGGAGTCGTCCGAGCCAAAACGGGAACACTGACCGGTGTTGCTGCGCTCGCCGGGATCGTGATCGACGCAGATAAGCGACCGTTAGTTTTCGCGATAATCGGCAACAACATCACCTCGCAGGCCCGAGCCCGCGACACAATGGACCGAATCGCCAGCCAACTCGCGAAATGTGGGTGCTCATCGTGAACCTCGACAACCCAATCGTTCTCCCGGTCAATCAGTTCGATCACTTCTATCGGGGTGGGGATCGCATCGGTGCCCTCCGGCACGGCCCCGGAGGCCCCCGACGCCCGGAAGAGTGGATCGGATCGGCAACAGCCCGGTTCGGTCAGGCCCCGGCCGGCCTGACGGTGCTGCCCGACGGCA
>RGQW01000134.1 GCA_010029945.1 Actinomycetota bacterium
GGCATTACCTACTCATCTCTTTGTTCGCTCTCGCTCGGAGAAACCTGCGTTGGTTGGCTCGTTGCCTGTTTGTCGTTCGACTAGTCGGTCGCTGCGGCGGCTTTGGCGGCCATCGCGAACGACACGGCGCCGGGGTCAGGGGAACCGACCGAGCGCTCACCGAGAACCCGCGCCCTGCCCATGCGGGGCACGAGGGCTTCGGTGCCTGCGGCGGCTTCTTCCGATGCCGCCGCTGCGGTCTGCCAGGCCTGCGAAACATCGCCGCTGGATTCGACAGCCGTCGCGAAGGCCTCCGTGAAGGGCACCAGCGCATCCACGATCGTCTTGTCACCCACGTTGGCTTTGCCCAAGTTGATGACCGAGTCCACGAATGCCTGAACCGCAGCAACAGCGGCGGCGTTGTCGACGTCACGATCGTCGCCGAGCGAGTTGCCCGCGGCCGTGAGGGCTGCGCCCCACAGCGCACCCGATGCACCACCGGAGTGCTCGGTCCATCGCGCTCCCGCACCCGCCAAAGTCGTCTGCGCTCCCGCTCCTTCGGCGACCAGTTCACGGGCGGCCTGCGCCGCAGCCGTGGAGCCGCGGGCCATTCCGGCCCCGTGGTCTCCGTCACCGGCGACGGCATCCAAGTCTCCGAGCATCGATTCGTTCGCATTGAGGACATCGCGCACTCGTTCGAGCGCATCGGCGATGAGCGCGGCGGCGGCTCGCGAGGATGCGCTGCCCTCCTGCTGGACGGTGAGCGGCTCGGGTTCGGTGTTGAAGGTGACGCTGGCGTCCAGAGGTGGGTCCTGCAGCGCGGGGCGTGAATACGCGGCGCTGTCACACGGAGCGAACCACAACGTCTCGAGATCGTCGTCTAACCACATCAAGGTCAGCGACAGTCCGCCCATGTCCAGGGATGTCATGAACTCCCCCACCTGACCGTCGACGACGTCGAGTCCGGCGTCGCGGAGTTTGCTAGTGACCGAAGTGAAGGTGACGAAGAGTTCCTCGTATTTCGCCGATCCCAGGCCGTTGAGCATGGCGACCACGCGCGTGCCGGCGCCTTGCGGGACCTCGTTCATCAAGGTGTCGACGAGTAGTTGGGCGACATCGTCGGCGGTTCCGAGGTCGGTCTCGTAGATTCCCGGCTCTCCGTGGACGCCGAGGCCAACGGCCATCTTGCCTTCGGTCACCTCGAAAAGCGGCTCATCGGCCCCGGGCAGCGTGCACCCGGAAAACGCGATGCCGCAGGTCCGGGTCCGGTCGTTGGCCAGTTGGCAGACAGCCGTGACTTGATCGAGAGTCATTCCGGCTTCCGCGGCGGCGGACGTGACCTTCAACACGGCCAGTCCGCCGGCGATGCCGCGACGCTTGTCTGTTTCTTCCACCGGTGCGGATGCAACATCGTCGGTGACCGCGGCACTTCTGACGTCGAAGCCATCGGCCTTCAGGAGCTCTCCGGCCATGCCGAACTGCAGCATGTCGCCGGCATAGTTCAGGTACGCCAAAAGAATGCCGCCACCGTGATCGGCAGCCTTGGCAACGCTGTGGACCTGGGACGCCGCCGGTGATGCGAAGACCTTCCCGGTGACGGCCCCATCGACGAGCCCGGGTCCCACCCAGCCCATGAAGCCGGGATAGTGACCAAGACCTCCACCGGTCACGATCGCGACCTTCCCAGGTTTGGTCTCGGTGGATCGAACGACGCCGCCGTAGACGGGTCGGACGTAGCGGGTGTTGGCTTGAATGAAGCCATCGACGAGCTCAGCGGAGAACTCGACGGGATCGTTCACCAAACGGGTCATGTCACTACCTCACTTCGCGTGCACTGTTGTTATGGGCGGGGTGTTGTCAAAATCTGGGTGAGAACGTTGAGCGTGACCTCGTGATCGACGCTGACGTCGTGGGGGTTGGCGAGCACCGACGCCGCCGGCTCGGGGGAATCACCGAGGGACGTGACCACCAGCGATGCTCCCGTGAAGTCTTCCTCGCTCGTGAAGCTGCTGACCGTTACCACCGTTCGCAACTGCGCGGCGACGGCCGCACGTAGACCGTTCGCACTGTCTTCCACGACGACTGCGTCATCGACTGCAACGGCAAGTTCTTGCAGAGCCAGTAGGTAGATGTCCGGTGCGGGCTTCTTCTTGGCCACGATGTCGCCGGCAAAGACCGAGAAGTGAGCTGCCATGTCCTCACCGACAGCATGCTCGAGTTGCCTGGCCGGCCTGGCATGACACCGTCAGCGACCAGATCGGTATAGACGCCGGTCTTGTACGCATGCCAGGAAGCGACGGTCTCCGACAGTCCCTCTGGATCGGTTGGCAGGTGAGCCGCGCCGATGAACTCGGGTGTCAACAGGCTCTTCAGCCGCTCTTTCCCACCGCCGATGGTCAGTTTCTGCGCGTACTCCTCTTCGCTCCAACACACGGGAAGATCGAAGTGCTTGAAGGTCGCATTGAAAGCAGGCAGATGCCCATCTCGCTCGGTGTCGGCGAGAACACCGTCGCAGTCGAAGATCAACGCTGGCATGGTCTACGCCGCTTTCCCAGCGCTGCCGAACTGCTCGGCGAGATCGACAACCATGGCGACGACGGCCGCGCGGGTATCCCTGAACAAGGACGGCGGATCCCACTTGTTCTTCTTCTCTGTCTCCACCAAGTACGCCAACGTGGACTTCATGTAGAGCTCTTTGAGTGCAGTGGAGATATTCACCTTCGCGCACCCTCGAGCAATCAGTTCGGAGAACTGCTCGTCGGTCAGCCCGCTGCCGCCGTGGAGCGCGATCGGAATGGGCCGGCGGGCCACGATGTCAGATACGCGATCGAAGTCGATGACCGGCGTCGTCTTGTAGGAGCCGTGTGCGTTGCCGATGGACGGGGCGAAGACGTCGACCCCGGTTTCCTCAATGAAGGTCAGCGAAGTTTCGAGGGACTCGCGCTGCGCCTCGTCGTCAGAGCCGTGATCATCTTCAACACCGGTGATGGCCTCGATCTCGCCTTCGACGGCTGCACCGACAGCGTGCGCTTCCTTGACGACCTCGATTGTCTGTCGCTGGTTCTCGGCTACCGGCATTTCGGATGCGTCGAACAGCACCGAATTCCACCCGTGCTCCAAGCATTCGGTGATGACGTCTCGGTGCGGGCAGTGATCGAGGTGAAGGGTGACCGGGACCTCGATGCCGGCGGTCATCGACCGCCACATGCTGGCGAGCACCTCTACCCCGATACTGCGGACGGTCTTGACCGAGGTCTGCACGATCATCGGCGAGCGGGCTTCGACCGCTCCGGCGAGGACTCCTTCGAGAGTGAGGTCGTTGAAGACATTGATGGCGGGGACGCCGTAACGCTGCTCGAATGCTGGTGCGGTGATCTGATCGAGCGACACAACGCCCATCGGGGCCCTCCTCCTCTACCGCCACCCACAGGGGGCTTGGCGACGTCAACAATTTTGACAATTTTTACTGCATTTCTATTCAGACGTCAATCTTTATGCATATATTTATCCCCGGGGGAAATAGGACAGCTGACATCCCCGGACGCAGGGTCCGGGGAACGGAAAGGACATTCGATGGCCGACAGTGAGAATTCGACTGACGTGCAGTTCGGCGGGCATTCGCTCGTTTGGGCCGGCGATTGGTCACCCGAGAGTGCGCGCTTCGCAGCGAGCAGCGCCAGTCGCGCAGGCTACAACTTCATCGAGATTCTGGTCGCCGAGCCGGAGAAGGTTGATCCGGTGATGACCAAGGATCTCCTCGAGGAGTTCAATTTGACCGCCACCGGGTGTCTGGTCTTCAACGGTGATACCGATATCTCCAGCACGGACACCTCAAAGGTGGACGCAGGTCTGGATCGTGGACGCCGCGCTATTGACGTGGTCGCTGCCTGGGGCGGAACGATTATCGACGGCCCCATCACCGCCAGCCTCCAACCCTTCGAGCAGCCGGCATCCAAGGAAAACCGGCAGAACTCCGTCAATGCCCTGCGGGACATGGCCGATTACGCAGCCGACAAAGGCGTCAGCCTCAACATGGAGATCGTGAACCGCTACGAGTCGAACCTGATGAATACGGCGAAAGAGGGAATGGTCTACCTCGAGGAAGTCGACCGCCCCAACGTCTTTATCCACCTCGACACGTACCACATGAACATCGAGGAAGACGGGATGGTCGAGGGCGTACTCGCTGCCGGTGATCGCCTCGGCTACGTCCACGTAGGAGAGAGCCATCGCGGCTATCTAGGGACGGGCAACGTCGACTTCGATGCGTTTTTCGGGGCTCTGAAGCAGATCAACTACACCGGGCCCATCGCGTTCGAGTCGTTCTCCTCCGCCGTGGTGGATCCCGCACTGTCGGATGCCCTGCGCATCTGGCGGAACCTGTGGACCGACTCCGATGATCTCGCGACCAAGGCGCTTGCCTTCATGAAAGAGCGCTACTGAAAGGCCTGCAAAGACCCGTGCGGGCTCCATAGACCCGTGGGAGCGGGGGGAGTTCTGAAAGGAACGCCCCCCGCTCCGCTCTTGTCGGGGAATACGTGGGGGAAACCGCGCCGTCGAGGTGCCCACGGAACCTCCACCTCGCCTGACCGGCGATGGCATGAGACAAATTCGCCCATATTGTCCCGCTCACAGCATTGTGCTGAGCGCGGGCCGAGTGACACCCTCCTGAGGCGGGAGGGAATACGTGA
>RGQW01000135.1 GCA_010029945.1 Actinomycetota bacterium
AACGACCCCTTGAAGGAGTCGAAGATCCGCCAGTAGTGGTAGGCAGCGATCAGACAGACCATCGCCGAGACGACGAGGGCCTGGCGGTAACGGGGAAGAACACGGCCCGTCACAGCAAGCAGGAACACGAACGTCGCCAGCATGGATGCCAGCGCGAACGAGAGAATGTTGTAAACAGTTTGGTATTGCGAGTAGTCGAGATTAACGACGTCCACTCAAGCCTCCATGCATGAGAGATGGCCGCCGGGAGGCCGCCACCGTTTGTTTTCAGTTCCTCCGCGCCGTTCTCTGAAAAGAACAGCGCCCCTAGCGTGGTGGTCGTCACAGCCGTGGTCAAGTTGAACAAGACACGAAGAGCAAACTGCGACACAAATAGGTCCTATTTGTCCGTTTAATCCCTACTTGATGGGGGATGATGTCACGCATCGTGGTGCTCCCTGAAGCGCTTCTGACTATGTCCGCCTACCTGCTGGACTTTGAGGAGAGTGAGGGCTCGAGATGTCCGTCGATGTTCGTATCCCGATGACCCTGCGCTCCCTTACCGACGGAAGAGAGCTGGTCAGTGCTGAAGGTGCGTCGCTTCAGGACGTCGTCACGAGCCTCGACAGCAACTACTCCGGTATCGCACAGCAGCTCCTCGACGACGCAGGCCTTCGACGCTTCATGCATGTGTATCTGAACGGAACGGATGTCCGACTCCTCGACGGCCTGGACACCAACGTCGCCGTCGGAGATTCCGTGACGATCCTGCCGGCCGGGACCGACGGGTTCCTGGTCTAAGCAGGGACGGGCAGTTCTCCGTCGCTTTCTATGCCGCCCTCACGTTGACAGGCGCGCGTGCACGTGCCCAATGGCACTCGCGCACATGCGAAAGGGCACTCGGTTCCCCTTCGGGATGATCCGAGTGCCCTTTCGAAATAAAATGGCCGCCCGTGGGGCTAGGCCGTTTGGCTAAACCACAGTTTCGCCTTATGTGTGTTGACGATCAGGACGACGATCAAGTTGATGACGATCTGCGCCGCACCACCTGAGTCGAAGTGGAAGAACCCGAAGACGATGTTGATGACGGCGAAGACCGAGATGAGTACCTGGGCCGTCTGGCTTCCGGCAAATGTCAACTGCGTCAGCCAGAAGTAGATCAGGCCCATTACTACGGCAAGGAAGCCGTTGAACAGGAGCCAGAACACGGTTTGGCCCTCGAAGAGCGTCCCGAGCTTGATTCCCAGCCAATACATCAACATCCACACACCGAAAACGATGTTGATGACGCCGAGAATGGCCGTCAAGATGCCCACGATCGTGACGCCCACGGGGCGCTTGATTGCGGTGTCCGACATGTTCCCTCCTCAGGGGAAGTCGCGCAGTCTCCTTGACTACGCGACTTCGAGGGTAGAGACCAGGACCAGTTCGGCGGCTGCGGCGCGCCGTACGCTTAGCGGGCCATGACCAACAACGCGCCCATCGGGGTATTCGATTCGGGTTTCGGAGGTCTCACGGTCGCTCGGGCGATCATCGATCAACTCCCTGCGGAGTCGATTCGATACGTCGGGGATACCTCTCGAGGTCCGTACGGTCCACTACCGATCGCCCGGGTTCGCGAGTATTCACTCGAAATTATGGATCGCTTGGTCGACGACGGAGTCAAAGCCTTAGTCATCGCCTGCAACTCCGCCAGCGCTGCGACCTTGCGAGACGCTCGCGAACGGTATGAGGTTCCCGTCATCGAGGTCGTGCATCCAGCTGTGCGTCGTGCCGTCTCGGCAACGCGTGGTGGCCGCGTCGGTGTTATCGGAACCGAAGCCACCATTGCATCCGGGGCATACATCGACGCATTTGCGGCAGCACCGCAGGTCACCGTGCACTCGCAGGCGTGTCCGCGCTTCGTCGAACTCGTGGAAGCAGGAGTGACGAGCGGCGATGAAGCCATCGCGGTGGCGCGCGAGTACCTGGCTCCGCTCCAGGAGTCCGAGGTCGACACCCTCGTGCTCGGGTGCACGCACTATCCATTGCTGACCGGTGTGCTTGCGTACGTCATGGGGGACGACGTCACCTTGGTGTCGAGTGCGGAAGAAACAGCGAAAGACGTCTATCGGGTGCTCGTAGCCGGCGACCTTCTGCGCAGCGAGGGCGAAAGATCACCGACCTATGAATTTCTCGTCACCGGCGATCCTGATGCGTTCGAGAACCACGGTCGCCGATTCCTTGGACCGGAAATAGGGCGTGTTAGTTCGCTGGAGGTCGATCGACGTCGCGAATAGCGGAGAGCGACAGCGTCACCATGAGCGTGACAACGAGCACTGCCGCGAGAACCGGATAGACGGCTCGGACTCCCCATTGCTCGGCCGCAGCCCCGGTGGCCAGCATCGCCAGTGGTGGAAAGACGTAGAAGGCCGTCAATTGGATGCTGAACACGCGCCCTTGCTGATGAGCGGGAATGCGTATTTGCACCAGTGTGTTGAGCAGAGGTTGCATGGGCCCCCAACTGAGGCCGAGAACAACGCCGAAGAACACGAAAAGGGGAAGCGCAGGCAGGAAGGCCATCGGAATCACACCGATTGCGGTTCCGATCAAGGCTGCACGAATGATTTGGTAGGGCGTCCATCTCTTGCTCAGCCACCCATAGGACAGGGCACCGACAACGCTCCCACCAGCGAGACCCGCGATAACCAACCCCAGGCCTTCCGGCTGGCCAAGACCTTCGAAATAGACCGGAAGGATCACGCTTTCCGTTGGCAGGTAGACCCCGGCGAGAACCATGATCGCAATGGTCAGCGTGCGTAGGGCCTTGTCGCTCCACAGCGCAACGAGTCCACGGGTGAGTCCCACCGCGCCGGTGTGGGAGCCATCGAGGATGCGTGACTCCTGGCCGGCGTCACCCACGCGCATCGCCCAGATGCATGCCGCGGCGATGATGAAGAGGCCACCGGGAATCCACATGGCTTGTTCGGCTCCCAACGTTGCGATGAGGCTGGCGCCAATGAGTGGCCCCACCGTCCAGCCCACCGCGAAGAGCGCTTCGTGCACTCCGTTCAGCGCTTCCAACCGGACGCCACCGGCCCGAGCAGCATCGACGATGAGCGATTTGCGGGCGGTGTAGCCCGCAGGATCGAGACTCGCTCCGACGATCGCCAAGACCAGGATCCAGGCGAGATCGAGACCGACAAGCCAGCCGACCACGGGAAAGGCAAAGACGGACACGGCCGACGCGATGTCCGAGAGCACGCTGATCGGCTTTCGGCCGACGCGATCGATGGCCACACCGACAGCCGGGACGACGATGACGGCTGGAATGGTGGAGAGGGCGGCGACGAGCCCAGCTGCCGCTGCCGATTCTGTTTGTTCGAGCACCAGCCACGGGATGATGATCATCACCGCGCCGTTTCCCACTCCGGACACAAGGTTGGCTATCTGAAGGAGAACCACGGGCGTCCGGCTGTTGTGCACGCTGGATAGTGTCTCGCCCATGACGAGATCCGATGGACGCACCTCAGACCAACTTCGACCCGTCTCCTTCGAGCGTCACTGGTCGGAGCACGCCGAGGGTTCGACCCTGGTGTCTTTCGGCAAGACGAAGGTGCTGTGCACCGCGTCTTTCACTCCCGGCGTCCCCCGTTGGCTGAAGGACTCGGGAAACGGGTGGGTCACCGCTGAGTACGCGATGTTGCCGCGGGCGACCACCACGCGCAATCAGCGTGAATCCGTCAAGGGCAAGCTTGGGGGCCGGACGCAGGAAATCTCTCGGCTGATCGGCCGCAGTTTGCGTGCGGTTGTGGACATGTCGGTGCTCGGTGAAAATTCCATCGTTATCGACTGTGACGTTCTGCAGGCCGACGGTGGAACCAGAACAGCGGCCATCACGGGCTCCTACGTCGCACTCGCCGATGCCTTGTCGTGGGCAAAAAGTGAGGGGCATATTTCTACCGACCCTCTGATCGACTCGGTGGCCGCCGTGAGCGTGGGCATCATCGATGGCGAGCCCAGGCTCGATCTGCACTACGACGACGACGTTCGCGCTGAGACCGACATGAACGTGGTGATGACCGGTGGAGGGAACTTCGTCGAGGTGCAGGGGACTGCCGAGGGTGAGCCTTTCGACCGCGGATTGTTGGACGAGTTGTTGAATCTTGCCGCCGCTGGCATCGCCGACCTGACGCGTCAGCAGAAGGTGTCGCTGTCGGCATGAGCCACCGCGTCGTACTGGCGACTCGCAATCAGCACAAGGTGGCCGAGCTCAGGCGAATCCTGGAATCGTCGAGCCTCGACGTCGACCTGGTGGGGACTGAGAGTTTCCCCGAACTGCCCGATGTGGCAACGGGATGCCGGGAATCCTCTCGGCCCGTTGGGCCGGATCACACGGTGACGATGCGGCGAATCTGCACCTCCTCCTTGCGCAACTCGCCGACGTTCCGGGCAAGAGGCGAGGAGCGGCCTTTCATTGCGCGGCGGCCGTGGCCACACCCGACGGTGATGAGCGGGTGGTCGAAGGCGTGCTCGAAGGAAGCTTGATTACCGAGCCCCGGGGCAGCAACGGCTTCGGATACGACCCGATCTTCACCCCCCGCGGCTACGCGCTCACCACGGCGGAATTGACCCCCGAGGAGAAAGACGCCATCAGTCACCG
>RGQW01000136.1 GCA_010029945.1 Actinomycetota bacterium
TCATAGGCGCGACATCGGTCGTATCAGCCGTGCTGAGCGCATCAAATAGCGCAAGTGTCTGATTGAATTCCGCTGTCGCGTTTTCGATGTCTTGGTCGGAGATCGTAAGACGCGCTAACGCCGCGACATCTCTGACGGTTGCTGCATCAGTCACGATAAATGCCTAAAAGGTGGTTTGGAGAGCGCAAACTAACACACTTCCAGCTTGCTCAAAAACTATCGCATTGTTACATTTCAACTACTAACCGCACCGGTCCAACGATACAAGGACATCCTGGGTTTAGCCTGGGGTTTTGAAGCGAGGGGGGCTCGCTCTTAACGGTGGCAAAGGTGTATTTGTCCACAGGCTAAAAAACATGTTAAAGCGTTTACGGGGTATGTTCTCAACCGATCTGTCGATCGACCTCGGCACGGCCAACACACTGATCTACGTCAAAGATCGCGGCATCATCCTCGATGAGCCCTCAGTTGTTGCTATCAGAGTCCACAATGGTCAGAAATCAATAGAGGCTGTTGGTACCGAGGCCAAGCGTATGCTGGGCAGAACACCCGGTAACATCACGGCGATTCGCCCCTTGAAAGACGGTGTTATTGCTGACTTCCAGGTGACGGAGAAAATGCTTCAGCACTTTATCCTAAAAGTACATGACACCCATTCGTCATGGCTACGCCCTAGCCCGCGCGTGCTTATTTGCGTGCCTTGCTTATCAACACAAGTTGAGCGTGAGGCCATCAGACGATCTGCAGAAGGTGCGGGAGCGCGAGACGTTCGGCTGATCGAGGAATGCCAGGTCGACGCCCGAGGGCACGACGTACCTCGCCTGGTGGGCTGCGGCCAAGTGATACCCGCCGGTTACGTAGTCGTTATGGATGTGTGTTTCGGCGACATGGGTCACCGTGAGGCCATGTTCGCTGATGAGCTCGTCAATGCGATCGGTGTCGCGTTGCGGATCGATGACCATGGCATGGAGACCGTCGTGGACGATGTAGCCGCGATCCCCCAACCCCGGGGTATCAACGATGACGACCTGGACGGCGTTCGACTCGCTCATGCGTCCCATCCTTGCTGCTTGTATGTAATCGACACCTTATTCTAATACCCCCAGGGGTATATGGTCAAACCGACCTTCCCTTGATCGCGGCCGTTGGGCTCACCGCGGGTCGAGTCGCGAGTCGATCATGTGAATTGCGGCACAAGCAGGGGTCTCGCCTGGCATTTGAGACACTTTTGCGACATAATCGAGACCTAATCGAGAGACCCTCGATACGACAACAGAAAAGGAGCGATCCTCCATGAAGCACCTCGGATCTATCGTCCACTCCCTCCTCGGCGGCATCCGCCAGGACGAGGCAACCACCCAGCGCAAGCAGATCTACCGCGACTGGGATCGCGAGCGGCGTAACGCCCTGACTCCGTCGGATCTCGCCGAGATCGACGCGATCTTCTCCCGCGCTCTCTAGACGACGCCTCAGCCACGAGTTCTCCGCTTGGCCGATCGGCGGTTACCCCGCGGTCGGCCGGGCGGATTCTCCGGCTTTTGTTGAGGGCGCTACTCCCCGCCGCTAGTCGAAGTCGACCGTGAGAGCGGCGTGGTCACTCCACCGAGCGTCGTAACTCTTCGCGCGCCCCACCGACGCTGAACGTGCTCGGGCCGCCAGAGCCGGCGTCGCCACCTGGTAATCGATGCGCCAGCCAGCATCGTTGTCGAATGCCTGCCCGCGCCACGACCACCAGGTATATGGACCAGGCCCCTGTCCTCCGCATGAGCGGCCAAGATCGGTCCAGGGTCCCGCGAACCACCGATCGAGATAACGGCGCTCTTCGGGTAGGAAGCCAGCACTGGTGAGATTTCCCTTCCAGTTCTTGATGTCCACCTCATGGTGCGCGATGTTGAAATCACCACACACCAACGCGTCGATTCCGTTACGGCTTGCACGACGAGCCAAGGCGCGCAAGCGAGCATCCATACCTTCCAAAAACGCGTACTTGGCCTCCTGTTTCACAGTTCCGGCTTCTCCCGAATGCACATACACGCTGGCGACGGTGACAGGGCCGGTCTTGGTGTCGAGGTCCACCTCGATCCAACGGCCCTGACCGTTGACCGCCTGCTGTCGAAACGTGTCTCGCACCGCCGACGGCTCCCCGGGGGTGAGGACCGCCACCCCGGCACGACCCTTCTCCGGCGCTTCGGACAGCGCCACGTGCCACGAGGACAACGGGGAATCGGCCAACGCCTCCTCGACCTGTGCTCGGGTTGCCCGAACCTCCTGCAAACACAACGCGTCCGCGCGAGTACGCGCGAGCCACTGCAGTCCACCACGGCGAGCCGTCGCACGGATTCCATTGACATTCGCCGTCACGACCCGAAGCCCCCTACTCGTGCCGCCCGTCATCTGCTCATCTCGCGCTTGTCCACCGGTTGTCGACGCACCCTAGGCCGCGGCCGCCCAATCAACCTCGGCTGCGACGCGCAACGCCTGAGCTCCGATCGTCAGGGCCGGGTTCTGGGCGCCACTAGAGGGGAAGAACGACGAGTCGACGACGAACAGGTTCGCGATCTCGTGCGATCGGCACCACGGGTCCAGGACACTGGTCGTCGGATCCAATCCCGCCACGGCCGTCCCGCACATGTGCGAGTTCAGGGCGATATCGAAACGTTGCTCGAAGATGCCCACGTACCCCGCGCTGCGCAGGATCTTCTTCGCGCGCGCCAGCAGCAACTCGTGCCGGTCGTAGTTCGTTCGTCGCCACGAGACATGGATGCGGCCGCAGGAGTCGACGGTCACCCGATTGTGGGGGCTCGGCAGGTCTTCGCTCATGACCAGGCACTCCAGGCTTCGCTTCGCCATCTGATTGAGGACCGTCAGCGGAACTTTGGTCGCGTGGGTCTTCATCATCGACCCTTGCACTTTGCCGATCAGTTGGATGGTGCCACCGGGAATACCGTCTCCGAGATCCCGATAGAAGTCGTTGATCGCCATAGTCTTCTGAAAGACCACATCGTTTGTTCGGCGCGGATCCACCGCCGCGATGTGCGTGTTGCTGTGCACCATGTAGTTGCGACCCACCAGCCCCGTGGAATTTCCCAGCCCGGCGGGGTGATGATCGTTCGCGGACTTCAGCAGCAGGGCGGCACTATTGGCCGCCCCCGCAGAGATGACGAACGCTCCCGCGTCGATGCTGAACGGTTCACCATGGAGTGTTCCTTCGATGGCCGTCACTACCGAACGGTCCGCAATGATCCGTTCGACCTTGGCCTCGGTGAGGATGCGCACGTGGCCGGTCGCGCGAGCAGGTTCCAGAGCGCAGGTCTCGGCGTCGGACTTTGCCCCGAGGCGACAGGGGAACCCGTCACACGTGCTGCACCGAATACACGATCCCCCCGGGCGCAGATCAATACCCATCGCAGTACTCGACGGGTGCAGTCCTTGCGCGCGCAGTCGCCGCATCGTCTCGGCGACATAGGGCTCGTGCTCCAACGCCGGGTAGGGATAGGGCGCACTCCGCCACGGCTCGGACGGATCCTCTCCGGTTGTTCCATGCACGTTGAACAGTTCTTCTATCGCTTGGTAGTACGGCTCGAGATCCGCGTAGGCGAACGGCCATGCCGGACTCGTGCCCGACGGATATTCGGTTTGTTCGAAATCGGCTACTCGAAGCCGCGGAAGACTGGATCCATAGACCTTGGTGTTGCCACCCACCACGTAATGCACGCCGGGCGCGAACTCCCGCTCATCGTCGTCGAGCCACATGTCACTTGGCTTGTACCGACGCTGCACGAAGACCGCTTCCGGTGACCAGTTCTGCGGCTCACGCGGAAGGAACCCACCCCGCTCGACAACCAGGACGTCTATCCCCCGCTGCGCCAGACCCCACGCGAGGCTGCCGCCCCCCATTCCCGATCCGACGATGACGACGGACGCGCTGTCGCGATGCATTCTGAAACGCTAGTCCGCGACGAGACGGTCGATGACGTCACCCATGTCGCGTCCGCTCACGTCAGGGGCTCCGAAGTTCGCGTCGAACTCGCCTTCCAGCCTCGAGAGCCACGCGGTCTTCATGCCGACGCTGCGCGCACCGGCGAGATCCCACGCGTGGGCGGCCACCATCCATGTGTCTGCAGGATCGGTATCGAGTGCACGACACGCGTGCAGATACGGCTCAGGCGACGGCTTCCACCGCTGAACATCCTCACAGGACAGGTGCCGGGTGACCAGGTCTGCCATACCCGCACGCTGAAACAAACGCTCGACGTTGGATGCGTTACCAACGCTCAGGGTTACCATGTCGATGCCGCCTGACCGGGCACGGGCCAACGCATCTGCCACCTCCGGATGCGGCGTCAACCGCCCGAACGCGTCAAAGAGCTCCCGCACCTGTTCGTCCCCCAGGCGTTCGGGTGCCAGGGAGATCAGGGCGCTCCCGGCAACGTCGGGAAAGGTCTGGTACGTACCCGCACACGTCAATGCGAATCCATTCCGCAATGTGCGCGCGAACCACAGTTCTCGGCCGTCCGGCACTCCCCAATGGGTGAACAACGCGTCCAGGGAATCCAGAGAGAACAGCGTCTCGTTCACATCGAGGACGAGTGCCTTCGCAGCGACCACGCCCTGAGAGTAG
>RGQW01000137.1 GCA_010029945.1 Actinomycetota bacterium
TCGTGGACTGCGGAAGTTCGTCTCCGGCGACCGCGTCCAGGGTCCGTTGGAACGTGCCCTTGCCCGGTGCCACGAGCATGCGCCAGGTGGGGTTGGAGTCCAGGTCGGAAACGGTCCCGTGAGCTTGGATCATCGCCCACGCGGCATCCAGATCGTCGGGTGTCTTGACCGCGAGTGTTTCGACTCCGGGCAGCGCCCGCTTGGCGAGGCCGGTCAGCGTTCCCGCCGGGGGGATTTCCAGAATCGCGGTGACACCGAGATCGGCCATGGTCTCCATGCACAGGTCCCAGCGGACCGGATTGCTGACCTGGTGCACGAGGCGTCGAAGAACATCGCGGCCGTCGTGAACGACGCGACCATCGGCGTTGGAGAGCAGGCGGATGCTCGTGGCACCGGGCAAGGGCACGTTCCAACGGACCCTGGACGCGGTCGCCGGAGACGAACTTCCGCAGTCCACGATCATCGGGAGCGTCGACACTCTTCGTGGCTCGACACCTGTGCACGCACCGCACGGCGGGGTGCTCGTGGAATGGCTGGTCGAGGACGGAGATCCGGTCTCACCCGGCCAACCCCTCGTGCGCTTGCACCCGATCAGCGATCACAGCGAAGGGGTGTACGCGTGAGCGCCCCCATCAAGGCACCCGAGGGCGCACCGTTCGCGCGCATCCTCGCCACGGGCAGCTACCGACCGCCGCGCGTTGTCACCAACGACGAGATCTGCCAGACCATCGATTCATCGGACGAGTGGATTAGGGAACGCTCGGGAATCATCGAACGCCGCTGGGCCGGTGACGACGAGACCGTCGCCACCATGTCCGCCGCCGCTGCCGAGAAGGCCCTCGCCGCCGCAGGGCTCGCCTCCCAGGACATCGACGTCATCATCGTCGCCACCTGCACACACCCGTACCAGACCCCCACGGCGGCGTCGGAGATCGCCAGCATGATCGGCGTTCCTACCGCCGCTGCCCTGGACATCAGCGCAGCCTGTGCGGGGTTCACCTACGGCTTGTCTATGGCGCAAGACATGATCCGGGGCGGGAGCGCGACGCACGTGCTCCTCATTGGAGCAGAAAAGCTCAGCGCCTTCACCGACATCTACGACCGCAGCACCGCCTTCATATTCGCCGACGGCGCGGGGGCCGTTGTCGTCGGGCCTTCGTCAACACCAGCGATCAGCCCGGTCGTGTGGGGTGGCGATGGCGACCAACTACAGGCGATCAACATGACTCAGAACTGGGTGGATTTCAAAGCCAACGGCTTCGACACCTTCCCCGCGATCTCGATGAACGGCCAGCAGGTCTTTCGCTGGGCTGTCTCAGAGATGACCCGGGTGTGCAGAGAATCACTCGACACCGCCGGCATCACCGTCGAGGACCTCGACGCCTTCATTCCGCATCAAGCCAACAACCGCATCACTGACGCGCTGGTACGTGCCCTCGAACTCCCGGATTCCGTTGCGGTTGCCCGCGACATCATCACCACCGGGAACACCTCCGCAGCGTCTATTCCGCTGGCTATGGACCGGATGCTGGCCAGTGGAGAGATCCATCAGGGAGGAAACGCCCTTCTGGTTGGATTCGGCGCGGGCCTGGTCTTTGCCTCGGAGGTCGTCACCCTCCCCTAGCCCCACAAGCACCGACGTCCGGGAGTCGGATACAACTACATAGTTCGCCACAACGACGACGGACGTTCCGTCGCCAACGAAAGGGAAACACATGAGTCAGCAGGAAATCCTCGCCGGCCTCGCCGCGATCGTGAACGAGGTAGCCGGAGTCCCTGTGGAGGATGTCCAGCCGGACAAGTCATTCGTCGACGATCTGGATGTCGACTCACTGTCGATGGTCGAGGTTGTGATGGCCTCGGAGGATAAGTGGGGCGTCAAGATTCCCGACGAGGAAGTCAAGAACCTCAAGACCGTCGGTGACGCCGTCGCCTACATCGAAGCCAACTCGTAAGCCCGCGGAGCGGGGCGCACGACCGTCGAGGTTCGTCACGCCCCGCACCCGTGAGATACGTCAGGGAGTCGCACAGTGAGCACGCCAGAGGTAGTCGTCACCGGTTTGGGAATGACCACGCCGGTCGGCGGAGACGTCGCCAGTAGTTGGTCGGCGATTCTTGCTGGACAATCGGGGGTCCGCCCGATCGATGCGGAGTGGATCGCCGAGCAGCCGTCGCGAATCGCGGGTCAGCTCGCGGTGGAGCCGTCCGAGGTGCTCACCAAAGTCGAAACACGCCGACTCGACCGCTCCCAGCAGGCGGCGGTCATCGCCGCTCGAGAGGCGTGGCAGGACGCAGGCGCGCCAGCGGTGGAACCAGAGCGCCTGGGCACCGTCATCGGCACCGGGATCGGTGGGGTCACCAGCCTGCTCGAGGCGTACGACACGTTGAACGAGCGTGGATGGTCACGGGTATCCCCTCACATGGTCACGATGATCATGCCCAACGGGCCGGCTGCCGTGGTCGGCTTGGAGATCGGCGCCCGCGCCGGAGTGCACTCTCCGGTCAGCGCGTGTGCATCGGGAGCTGAGGCGATCGCAAACGCCGCCCGGATGATCCGCGACGGTCGGGCCGACGTTGTGCTCACCGGCGGCACCGAAGCCGTGATCTGTGGAATCACCATGGCGGGCTTCTCCGCCATGCGCGCACTCTCGACTCGAAACGACGACCCCACCGCAGCCTCTCGTCCGTACGACACCGATCGTGATGGCTTCGTCATGGGCGAGGGAGCCGGCATCGTGGTGCTGGAGTCTCGCGATCATGCTCAGGCTCGCGGAGCCAGCATTTACGGCGTGTATGGCGGGGCAGGCATGACCTCCGACGGTCATCACATTGCCCAACCCGATCCCGAGGGCGGTGGCGCCGCCCGCGCAATGACCGCGGCTCTCGCCGACGCAGGTGTCTCTGCCGCCGACGTTCACCACGTCAACGCGCACGCCACCTCCACTCCGCAGGGGGACATCGCCGAGGCCGTGGCCATTCGCCGCGCTCTGGGTTCGCATGCCGATCAAGCGCTGGTCACCGGAACGAAGTCGATGACCGGCCACCTGCTCGGCGGGGCGGGCGCCATCGAATCGATCTTCACGATTCTGGCCCTTCGGGACCGCACCGCACCCCCCACCATCAACCTCGAGAACATGGATCCTGAGATCCATATCCCAGTCGCGGCCAATTCCCCCCACGAGCTGCCGTCGGGCGACATCGCCGCCCTGAACAACTCGTTCGGTTTCGGCGGCCACGACGTCGCCCTCGTCTTCCGGAGCGCCTAAGTGACCGCACCCACGACCGCATCGAGCACGGCATCGAAGGCGGCATCGCCGGAGTCCACCGAAGTAGATCCGCGCTCACCCACGGTTCGCCTCGGGATGTTCTTCGACGACGGTGAGTTCGAGCTCATCACTCCCCCGGACGACCGAGGCGTGCTCGTCGCCGTCGGCCGGGTGGCGGGCGCCCCCTGCGTCGCGTTCGCAACCGACCCCACGGTTCAAGGTGGGGCGATGGGCAACGACGGTTGCCGCGCCATCGTCACCGCGTACGACCGAGCCTTCGCCGACTCGGTCCCGGTCGTGGGAATCTGGCATTCCGGTGGTGCGCGTCTGCGCGAAGGTGTGTTGAGCCTCGACGCCGTCGGCCGCGTCTTCGCCGCGATGACCAGAGCCTCGGGGAAGGTCCCGCAAATCTCCGTCGTCCTCGGCCCTGCTGCCGGTGGCGCCGCCTACGGTCCCGCGCTGACGGATCTGGTGATCCTGGGCCCCAAGGGCCGCATCTTCGTCACCGGCCCGGAAGTCGTGAAGTCTGTCACCGGAGAGGCGGTCGATATGGACATCCTCGGTGGCCCGGAACCGCACGGACGACGCAGCGGCGTCGTGCACATCACTACCGACACCGATCAAGGTGCGCTCGACGAGGCACGCACACTGGTGAGCCTGCTCGAGCAGCAGGGTTCGATGAACGTCGAGAGCGTCGAGGACACCGATCTCGGGGCGCTCATGCCGGAATCATCACGCCGGGCCTACGACGTGCACCCGTTGATCGAGGGATTCGTCGATCACGGAACCTTCACCGAATTGCACGCCAAATGGGCGCCCAACATCGTCGTCGGCCTGGGGCGTCTGGGCGGGCGCACGGTGGGCGTCATCGCAAACAACCCCTTGCGCCTGGGTGGGTGCCTGGACTCTTCGAGTGCTGAGAAGGCATCGCGCTTCGTGCGTATGTGCGACTCCTTCGCCGTGCCGCTGGTCGTCCTTGTCGACGTTCCCGGCTATCTTCCCGGCCTCGGTCAGGAGTGGGAAGGTGTCGTGCGTCGCGGTGCCAAGCTCCTGCATGCGTTCGCCGAGTGTGTCGTCCCCCGCGTCACCGTCGTCACGCGCAAGGCTTACGGCGGCGCCTACGTCGCCATGAATTCGGCTTCGCTGGGAGCGACCAAAGTGTTCGCCTGGCCCGATGCCGAGGTGGCCGTCATGGGTGCCGTCGCCGCGATCCGCATTCTGCACCGAAAGCGCCTCGCCGAAGTCCCGCCCGAGTCACGGGAGCAGGTGGAACTCGAACTCGCAGCGGAGCACGAAGTGATTTCTGG
>RGQW01000138.1 GCA_010029945.1 Actinomycetota bacterium
GCGCTCGATGACATGGCGGTCCGGCTCGAAGGATGGGCCGATGACATCGCCCGCGAATTCGACTCGTTCGGCATCGAAGTGGGGACCAGGAGACCACGTCGCCGGCGTCGACCTCGACCTGTTGAGACGGCTGGGCAACGGCGCCGTCCACGTCGCCGCATGGTGTCCGCACCGGCGGCGCCGGCGACCATCGGCTCATCCCCGACTGGCCTTACCGTGAGGATCACCATCCCGTCGCTGATCACCGAAGCGGGAGAGGAGGTGGCCGCCTCCGAAGTCGTGATTCGCGACGCCGTTCACCTGGAGATCGGCGATTCGCTGTCGGAGCAGCCCGCCCGTCTCTTCGACGATGCGGCCGGGTCGGACCGGGTCGTGGTGATCGAACGGGATGCCGAACCGGCTCTGCACGGGGAACTCTCGCAGGCAACCAAGATCCGGATCGTCGATGCCGCCCATATCGATGTCAACTCGCTGGAGACCGCCAGCCCGTCGCTGTTCGCGGCCGCTCAGACCCACGACGACGACACGCTCCCATCCGAGACGTCAGATGCGGCCGTCCGTGATGATGGGGGCGTTGAGCCAGCCGATGGGTCCGCAACTGATGAGTGAGGTTGAGTCACGGGTTGAGCAGGCCCTCGCCGGGCTCGGCTCGGTGCGCAACATCAATGAACTGGCTGGTTCAACGGCGTTCACCTCTCGACTGTTTGAGGTGGAGGTCGACTCCAACGCGCTTCCGGACACCGTCGTCGTCAAACTCGAAGCCAGCGACCCGGCGACGCAGTTCTCCGCGGCGGCACTCCAACTGTATGCGCGGGAGGTCAACTTCTTCCGGCATGCCGCCGAGGCGAGCCCGTTGCGAACACCAACATGCTTTGCCGCTGATCTGTCCGACGATGGGATGACGTTTCATCTGGTGCTTGAACGTCTCGTTGGCGGCCACATGGATCAGACCGGCGGTGTCTCCGGCGATGAGGCCGTCGCCGTCATCTCCGAGGTCGCACGTCACCACCGGTTCTGGGTGGAACGCGACATCTCTCCTGGCGTGTCGCTGCCCATCAACAACGACCTGTACCTGGCGGTGCTGCCGGATGTGATGGACGCGGGTCTGGCGGTTGCCAGGGAGCAACTCGACGTCTCAGATGCAGTGGTGGGGCTCACCGGCGCGGTTCGCGACCAGTTCGCTGACGTCACCAGTGCGTTGATCGGTCCCACGCCGTCGCTGTGTCACGGCGACCTGCGCGCAGAAAACATCTTGGTGCTGGACAACCAATTCGCGTTCGTCGATTTCCAGGTTGGCACGCACTGTGATCCGGTGTTCGACGTCGCCTACTTCGTGACGCAGAGCGTTGACGTTGACTCGGTTGCGGACATCGAGAGGGATCTGGTGCGCAGTTGGAGCGACGAGGCTTACGCGGGTGACGCTCAGGACTTCGATGACGTCTGGAACCGGTACCGGCTGGCGACTGCATTCTGTGTTGCGTATCCGCTCTTCGCGGCCGCTCAAGGGCTCGAGGACAGTGTCCGACTCACTCAGGTCGAGCAGGTGTTCGCCCGCCTGGACCGAGCCTGTCAGGACCTCGACCTCGGATCGGCTGTCTCTCGACCAGCCCGATAGGGGCTAGTCGGTCCCAGTTGGTTGGGTCCGACAGGAATCAACCGAAGCTGAACGCTTCGGCGTGACTGGAATTTCCAACCGGACACTGGCTCCTAGCCGATCTTTTGACTGGCTGTTGCTGTTCGATGTCACTTCGGCTATGTTGAATTGAACGTAAGCAAAGCCAAGTGTTTGGGGCTGGGGTGACTGACGTTCAAAATCGAAGAGCAGAGGAGCTGGACGGACGGGCGCTGCATGCGGCCCGCGTTCGCTCGTCGAACCATGATCGTCTCGTCGAGGCGGCCTTGCAGCTCCTCACCGAAGGCGCCTGCGAGCTCTCCGCGAAATCAGTCGCCCAACAAGCCAAGGTGTCAGTGGCGACGGTGTACAACCATTTCCCTGATCGTGTGGAGGGCATTCTCCGAGCGGTTCTCGAGCAGTTTCGCTCCGACGCTGTCGCCGCGGGCGAACGCGCCTTGGCTACAGCGGGTTCGGCGGCGGCGCTGCGCGAACTGTGCGGTGAGCTCGTTGCACGAATTGCATCTCTCGGTGACTCCGGGCGGATGCTCCTGAGAGAGGGAGCTGCTCTTCCCCACGGGAATCCGCTGACTGCAGATCTGGAGCGCGACGTGGAGCAGATCCTGCGCCACGACCGGCGGGCCCCGACAGATGCAGGACGGATGCCATCGGACGGCGATCGCCATTCCGTCGAGATGATCGGTTTGCAGAGCCGTTTGATCGCGATCGCGGTCCGAGGGTCATGTGCCACCTGGGCCATGACTGGCTCTGACTCCACTGCGGAGATGTCGGCAGCAGACCTCGTGCATCTCTGCCGCGTGGCGCCGGAGGTGTTCGGCGAGGTGGCGGAACAGCAGGCAGAAATGGTGAGGCGCTCAGCATGAGCAGTCGGGAAACTGGAGGCGTCGCGGTGGATAGGGTAGAATTGACTCAACCTAACTATGATTCGTTCAAATCGTTGCAACATGTCATCTGTGGCTGTTTTGGAGGCGTGATCATCTGATGTACTCACATCGATTCAACCTAGAACTCGCGAAGGGCCGGCGACGCCGGCGCGGGGCGCTCACCCTCGTCACCGCATTGGTCTTCGGTCTGGTCGGGCTGGTCATGACACCGGCAGCACCAGCGTTCGCGACGACTACGTGGTCATGCAATCTGGCGTTGGACAGCGGCGCGAAGGAAATGGGCCGGATGCTGAAAATCGCATCGGGAGAAGGCACCACGACGCTGTACCAGTTGGGCCGCGTCGGGAACTCGTCGACCGGCGCCCTGCAATGGCAGACCGTCACCTCGTACAGCATTGGTTCCGACTACACGATGAACGGCCTGTTCATGACCACTGACGGCCGTCTCTACGCGGTCCGTCAGATCACTTCGACGGGCAGCAACCGGTCTCTCATTCAATTGAAGACGGATGGTACGTATACGACGGTCTCCTCGATGGCGTCCGGGTCGAACCCGATCAACTCCTCGGGTGTCGACTTCTACGGCACCGGCAACGCTTACCTGACCTACAACCAGAAGGGTCAGGAGTTCATCTTCAATGCCTCGTCGAGCACGATCTCGTCCGGCGGGTTCACCACCGTCAACAACGGCACTGTCAAAGACGTCTCTCATATCCCGCAAAACGCGAGCTCATACTCGTCGGGTTACCGCCTCATCGGTGTCGATGAGAACAGCTCGGCAGCGGTCGAATACACGCTGTCGGGCTATTCGCGAACTCGGTCACTGTCGTACTCCGGCTTCTCGCTCGATACATCAGTCGGATTCGGTTCCGCCGCGACCCTCGGTAACGACATGGTGGTTGTGCGCAACGACGGTGTTGTCGCTCAACTCGCCCCCAACGGTTCGGGATGGCGGGTGACGAATCTGAACGTCACGAATCCGATCGTGAACTCGAAGACCGACGGCACGTCGTGTTCGACCGTTGGTCTCACCCCGGTGACGGTGTCACAGACCGTGACGCTCGCCTACGACGCGAACGGTGGCACCGGCGACCCGGCCGATCAAACCTGCACCGAAGGCGTCAACACGACCCTGTCGACAACCGTGCCGACCCGTGACGGTTACACGTTCGCCGGCTGGAACACCGTGCAGGGCGGGACAGGCACGACCTACCAGCCTGGGTCAACGTTCGTGTGCGCAAGTGCAACGCTGTATGCGCAATGGGTGCAGGACGTGTCTACGAGCACCATCACCTATGACGCGCAGGGCGGCAGTGGCGACCCAGCGGATTCGACGTGCACCACCGGCGTTCAGATCCAGCTCGGATCCGAAGTTCCCTCGAAGACCGGGTACACGTTCATCGGATGGAACACCCAAGCTGACGGCAACGGAACTGCGTACGCACCAAGTTCGACCTTCACCTGCGCGGATCTGAACCTGTATGCGATCTGGACGGCGAACACCTCCGTCGTCGAATTCGACCCTCAAGGTGGAGCAGGGGAACCTGCTGACAACACCTGTGTCGATGGGTCAACGGTCGTCATCCCGACGACGCAGCCGACCCGCACCGGGTACACGTTCGCTGGTTGGAACTCAGCCCCAGACGGCACTGGGACGACCTATCTCGCGAGCCAGGCAATCGTCTGTTCCGACCTGACGATTTACGCCCAGTGGACACAAGACACGGTGACCTACACGGTTGCCTATGAGCCGAACGGCGGCACCGGTGATCCGGCCGATCAGACATGCACGTCGGGGAATCTGACGTTGTCGACGACGGCGCCGACCCAGTCGGGTTACACGTTCACTGGTTGGAACACTGAGGCTGGTGGCACCGGGACCGCGTATGCGGGTGGATCGACCGTCACCTGTCAGAACTTGACGTTGCATGCGCAGTGGTCGCAGGCGGGTTCGGTGACGGTGGCGTATGAGCCGAACGGTGGGTCTGGGGATCCTGCTGATCAGCCGTGTACG
>RGQW01000139.1 GCA_010029945.1 Actinomycetota bacterium
CGGATGCATCACAGGCAGAGCCGCCCGCTGGGTCCGGCTCATCTTCAGCAGGGAATCCGTGACCTCCCCGACCTGGTCTCGGGTGGTCACCGAGCCGTGGATCTGCTGCGCGTCATAGGACGTCAGGCCGTGCGCGAGAGCGGCCACCGTCGTCACCGACCCGGCAAGACCGATGAAGCCCCGAACTGACTCCACTGAGACGTCGCGGAAGGCTCGATCGACTTCTGCATCGACAATCCCGGTGGCGTCGCGGATCTCATCATCTGTCGGTGGATCCGAGTGCAGGCATCGTTCGGTCATCCGCACACATCCGATGTCGATGCTGGTGGAGGCCTCGATGAGATCGACTCTCGGGCCACTGCCCCGAATGAATTCGGTCGAGCCACCCCCGATGTCCGCCACCAGAACGGGGAAATCACTCACACCCTCCGGTAGCCCGCGCACCGCGCCCGCGTATGAGAGTCGGGCTTCGGCGAGCCCATCAATGACCTCGGGCACTACCCCTACTCGGCGCTGAAACCCGTCGATCATTTCGTCTGCGTTGCGAACGTCGCGCGACGCCGACGTCGCGACGATGCGGAGCGCCGACACGTCCAGATCGTCGATCATCCGCGCGTACTCATCCAGCGCAGCGAACGTCCGTTCGAGAGCGGCCGGTGTGAACTCACCGGTCGCGTCCACGCCTTCTCCCAGCCGCACCGTTCGCATTTCTCGGGTGATTTCCCGCAACTCCCCGTCGATGACATCGGCCACCAGAAGGCGAAGGGCGTTCGTGCCGCAGTCGATAGCGCCGTACCTAGCCACCGGCTGGATCTTCCTCGCTCCGCGGGTGGCGCTCACCGCATGCCACCGGCTCCCACCACGATCCGATGGCGTCGAGCGCTTCGTCTCCAAAGGGATTCACCCCCGGGCCATTCGCCAGCGCCTGGCCCACCAGGACGTGCAGGCATTTCACCCGCCGCGGCATACCCCCGGCACTGATCCCGTCGATTTCCGGAACCTCTCCCAGGTGACGGCGTTCGGCGAGATAGCGCTCGTGAGCGCCGAGATATTGCCCGCGCAGGGCGTCATCCACCGCGAGTCGATCCTCCATCTCGCGCATGCATCCGTCACCTTCGAGTGTCCCGATGGCGCTCGTTAAGCGCGGGCACGTCACGTAGTAGGTGGTCGGAAACGGTGTTCCGTCGTCTAGCCGGGGAGCAGTGGTGACTACTGCGGGGTCTCCGCATGGACATCGATACGAAACGTCGAGAACACCCCGAGGTGTGCGACCGATCTGACGTTCGACCGCTGAAAGGTCACCGTCGTGCATGGCAGGACCCTACGCGCCGTCCTCCGACTTCGGGGAAACAGCGGGAGGACCGTCGGCTCGCTGGACGGACTCCCACAAGACGGAGTGCCAACCCTGCGGAATCTGCGCCACGTCGTCCGACAACAGCGACTCCGCTGGCCGACCATCCCGGGAGATGGTGATGTAGCCGGTTTCCCCAGGAAGAAGGAAATGCAACCGTCGACGCGCCTCTGATGAGATGAACGCGGGATCGGACCATCGATCAAGCTCGCTGTTCAACAGTTCTATCTGCTCGGTCGACGACGCGATGTCCGACCGCAAGGACGCGACCTCGGCACGCTGCGTCAGCCAGTTCCTCACCGGAACGGACAGGGCAACCACCAGGAGGCCGAGGACCGTGAAGAAGATCAGGGCGCGTCCGGTGAGCGATCCGCCCGGGGCGCTTCGAGCCACCGGTTGCCGACCAGAACCGACATCGTCGGTGGGGGTTTGGCCGCGGGAAGGGGACGACACCCCCCGATCGTGTCACGTAGACCCCGATTTTCCCGGTAACCCCACCGGTAACACCCATATGGGCGTTGGACCAGCGGCGCAGGTGCGGCTGCTCAGCCAGCCCAGCGCGAGAAGGCCCGACGCCCCGCGTACCGGCCGGCGTCGTCCAACTCTTCCTCGATGCGCAGAAGTTGGTTGTACTTCGCCACCCGTTCGGACCGAGCCGGCGCTCCGGTTTTGATCTGCCCGCAGTTCACCGCGACCGCGAGGTCCGCGATTGTCGTGTCTTCTGTCTCACCCGAACGATGGGACATCATCGAGGAGTAGCCGGCCGCTGTGGCCATCGCCACCGCATCCAAGGTCTCGGTCAGCGACCCGATTTGATTCACCTTCACCAGCAACGCGTTCGCGGCGCCGTCGGATATCCCGCGCGCCAATCGCTCCGGGTTGGTCACGAAGAGGTCGTCACCGACGAGTTGAACTCGATCTCCCACGGTGTCGGTGAGATGAACCCACCCACTCCAATCATCTTCGGCCAACGGATCTTCGATGCTCACCAACGGGAAATCAGCCAGGAGAGACTCGTAGTAGCCGGTCATCCACTCCATCGATCGATCGGCGCCCTCGAACGTGTAGGAGCCGTCGGAGAAGAACTCCGTCGACGCAACGTCGAGAGCGAGAGCGATGTCGCTGCCCAGGGTCAGGCCGGTCGCCTCGACCGCCCGCCTGCGCGTTGGGGCCGCCGACGTAGCGGAAGAGCGGCAGATCGGCCGACAGGGCCGCGGCGCGAGCCACGGCAAGCGAGACACCCAAAATGGCGTTCGCTCCCAGTCGAGACTTGTTGGGCGTCGCATCGAGGTCGAGCATCGCCGCATCCACGCCTCGCTGATCGGACGCTTCGAACCCGAGCAGTTCCGGTGCGATTTCTTCTTCCACGGCACGGACGGCGTCCTGCACGCCCTTCCCGAGATAGCGATCTCCACCGTCTCGCCTCTCCATCGCCTCGAAGGCCCCGGTGGACGCACCCGAGGGCACCGCAGCGCGCGCCACGGTGTCGTCGTCGAGGAGCACTTCCACTTCGACCGTCGGATTGCCTCGAGAGTCGAGAATTTCGCGAGCGATGAGTGCGTCTATTTCCGCCATGGACATCAGCCTATTGGCCCCTGCTTCCGATCCCCGCTCGTGATCGGTGGACACTGGTGACATGAACGCCGCCACCGCGTCATCGGTGTCTTCCGCACCCTCGCTCGAGACGTGGCGCATCATCGCGGTCGGGGTGGTCATCGTCTCCGTCATCTCGTACGCCGTGCTGTCTGGAGTCTGGGTCAGCACCGAGGCCGGGTGGTATCAGTCGCTCACGAAACCTTCGTGGCAGCCGCCGCCGTGGGTTTTCGGAGTTATCTGGCCGTACAACTTCATCGTGCTCGCCGCCGTCGGCAGTCTCATCGCCTGGCGAGCGCCACCGGGCAAAGTCGCTGTCCTTTTGTTGTTCTTGGTCGTGAGCATCGCCCTTGCGCTCACCTGGGCGTATCTGTTCTACGTTCCGCATGCACTGGGTGCGGCCGCGCTCGCTCTCACATCGGCAGCGGTGGCCACGATCCCGATCGTCGTCGTCGCGTTCCAGCAATCGTGGGTGTGGGGCACACTCCTGATGCCGTACCAGATCTGGGTCGCCCTCGCGGCGTCAGTTTCGTGGGGCTACGTCTCGCAGGCGACCTGACTTAGGAACCCAGCGAGTCGAGGTACGCCGCCAACCTCGCGTCGTCCCAGGACGCTTCGAGGTCTCGCGCAACGTCGGCCGCGACATCCGACGGGCTTCCCTCGCGCGTTGTCCACTCGCTGCGCACCCATCCGGCGAGGTAGGCGTCGGCATCGACATCTCCCAGGCGCATAGCTGCCTCGTCGATCGCCTCCTGACAACGTTGATGCAGCGGGATCTTGACCATCTCATCGCCGTCGCGGGATGCCACCATGGACGGGATATCTCGCCAGGACGTCACCTGGAACTCGGTCACCGACGGCCTCCTTCGTTCGCTCGCTCGAGGGCATCTTGAACGTCATCACTCACCATGTCCGGATGCTCGATTGCCAACGTGCCCAATCGATCTCGCATCACCGGAGTCCAGAAGGTTCGCAGGTGGGTCGCCATGCGCTCACTCACGGCCTGATCCACCGGCATGTTTGCTGCAATCTGGTGAGCCATTGCGATCAAATGCTCGTCCTCGTACGTCAGCGCTGGCTCCGCTTCCCTCACGCTGGCACCTGGGACGAGGGGCGGACCTGGACGGCTGTCACCTTGTATTCGGGACAGTTCGTTGCCCAGTCCGAGCTATCCGTGGTGATGACGTTGGTACCGCTGACCGGATGGTGGAACGTCGTATAGACGACACCGGCAGGAATATTGTCGGTGATTCGAGCGCGCAGCCGTGTCGAGCCGGCACGGCTGGACACCTCGACCCAGTCTCCGTCCCTGACCCCGCGGGCTTCGGCATCCGACTCGTGCATATCCAAAACGTCCTCGGTATGCCACACCACGTTGTTCGTGCGTCGGGTCTGGGCACCGACGTTGTACTGGCTGAGAATTCGACCGGTGGTGAGCAATAGCGGAAACTTCCGAGTCGATCGCTCGTCAGTCGGTACATACGGTGTGGTCACGAATTGCCCTTCACCTCGGACGAATCGATCCACGTGCATGATCGGCGTGCCCTGCGGCGCGT
>RGQW01000140.1 GCA_010029945.1 Actinomycetota bacterium
CCGCCTTCGTGTTGCGTTGGCTGCCTTGACCATGGCGGAGTACTTCCGCGATGTGCAAAAGCAAGACGTGCTGTTGTTCATCGACAACATCTTCCGGTTCACGCAGGCCGGTTCGGAGGTGTCGACCCTGCTCGGTCGCATGCCCTCTGCGGTGGGCTACCAGCCGACTCTGGCCGACGAGATGGGTCAGTTGCAAGAGCGCATTACTTCGACCCGCGGCCACTCGATCACGTCGCTGCAGGCGATCTACGTCCCCGCTGACGACCTCACCGACCCGGCCCCGGCGACGACCTTCGCCCACCTCGACGCCACCACGGTGTTGTCCCGTCCGATTTCCGAGCTCGGCATCTACCCGGCCGTGGATCCGCTCGACTCCACCTCGCGAATTCTGGATCCGCGTTACATCGGTGACGAGCACTACGCGGTCGCGGCTCGCGTCAAGGAGATTCTCCAGCGCTACAAGGACCTCCAGGACATCATCGCGATCCTCGGTATCGACGAACTCTCCGAAGAGGACAAGATCATCGTCGGCCGTGCGCGCCGCATCCAGCGTTTCTTGTCGCAGAACATGTTCGTGGCTGAGGCCTTCACCGGCCAGCCGGGCTCGTTCGTGCCGATTGAAGAGACCATTGCCTCCTTCAAGAAGCTCGCCGAGGGTGACTACGACCACCTGCCCGAGCAGGCCTTCTTCATGTGCGGTGGTATCGAAGACGTCGAGCGCAAGGCCGCGGAACTGGAGAAGAAGTAACCGTGGCCGAAAGTTCCACGCTGGAAGTCGCCGTGGTGTCAGCCGAGCGCCTGCTGTGGCAGGGCGAGGCGAAGTCGGTCGTCGCGAAGACGCCGGAGGGTGAGATCGGAATCCTGCCCGGCCACGAGCCGGTGCTGGCGCTGTTGCTGGAGAGTCCGCTCCGCATCGAGGAGTCCGACGGCAACAAGATGATGGTCGCTGTGCACGGCGGTTTCTTCTCTGTGGACTCCAACAAGGTCAACGTCATTGCCGAGGTCGCTGAGTTGGCCGAGGACATCGACCTCGAGCGGGCACAGGCGGCCCTGTCCCGTGCTCAGGCGGCAGGGGACGAGACCGAGGACCCGTCTGCTCTCAAGCGCGCGGAAACCCGCATTACCGTCGCAGGGACGGCCAAGGGCCTTTCGTAGGCGATATCGCCCATCAGGTGGCTACTTCCACCTAATGGTGCGCATCTTCAGGAGCGGGCTCCCGGCTGCCACAGCACGTCATCTCCGGCGTTAGCGATGCGCGCCAGGATGAACAGCAGGTCACTGAGCCGGTTCAGATACGTGGCCGTCAGCGGGTTCATTCCCCCGTGGTAGGTGTCCAAGGCCGCCCACGTGGTGCGCTCCGCCCGTCGAACCACCGTCCGCGCTATGTGGAGATATGCGGCAGTCAAGGTGCCTCCGGGAAGAACGAAGGAGCGCAGCGGCTCGAGTCGCTCGTTGTAGTCATCGCACGCGGTTTCGAGAGCGGAGATGTACGCATCGGTGATGCGCAGCGGCGGGTGCTCGGGCTCGTCGACCACCGGGGTGCACAGATCGGCCCCGACATCGAACAGATCGTTCTGAATGGTCAACAGCAGCGCCCGAACATCGTCATCGAGTCCAGGTTGCGCGAGGACGACTCCTAAAGAGCAGTTGGCCTCGTCAACATCCGCGTAGGCCCGCAACCGCGGATCGTTCTTGCCGGTCCGGCTCATGTCCCCGAGGGACGTGGTGCCGTCGTCACCGGTTCGGGTGTAGATCCGCGTCAGGTTGACCATGTCTCGACCCTAGGGCAGGAGCGCCGATCCCGCACTCAGCCGGCGCTCGTACGATTCCCCGGTGGAAGCGCACACGGGTGATCAGGGCATCCTGAGTCTGACCGGTGGGCAGCGGCTGCACGGAAGTGTGTCGGTCCGAGGAGCCAAGAACTCGGTATTGAAGTTGATGGCGGCCGCCTTGCTGGCGCCGGGAACCTCCACGCTGACGAACGTCCCCGCCATCGTCGATGTCGAGATCATGGCCGAATTGCTCCGCAGGCTGGGGTGCACCGTCACGTGGGACACCGCCGCCGGAGTGGTCGAGATCGACGTTCCCGAGCGCCTCGACCATCGAGCCGACTACGACCTTGTTCGTCGCATGCGAGCGTCCATCTGCGTCCTCGGGCCGTTGATCTCTCGTTGCGGTGAAGCCGATGTCGCGATGCCCGGGGGAGACAACATCGGATCCCGTGGGCTCGATCTTCATATCGAGGGACTTCGTCGTATGGGTGTTGACGTTGTCAACGAGCACGGTTATCTGGTGGCGACGTCCGCGCAGCTGACCGGCGCGGACGTGTGGCTGGACTTTCCCAGCGTGGGTGCGACCGAGACGCTGGTAATGGCCGCAGTCCTCGCCCGCGGCCGGAGCACGATCGACAATGCGGCGCGCGAACCGGAGATCGTCGACATCTGCTCGATGCTCATCGAGATGGGTGCGCAGATCGACGGGGTGGGCACATCGACCTTGGTGATCGAAGGTGTCCCGGAACTGCACCCGGTGACCCATCGAACGGTGCCGGATCGCATCGTCGCCGGTACCTGGGCGGTCGCGGCGGCCATAACCCAAGGTCGCGTGGACGTTCGTGGAGCCGACCCAGCCCATTTGACGCTCGCCCTGGAGAAGTTGCGCAGCGCGGGCGCAAGCATCGAGGAACGCTCTGATGGTTTCGTCGTAGAGATGAGTGAACGCCCACGGGCGGTCGACATCGTCACGTTGCCGTATCCGGGTTTCCCCACCGATCTTCAGCCGCAGTTCATCGCCCTGAATGCGATCGCCGATGGAGCCGCCCTGGTCACCGAGAACCTCTTCGAGGCGCGTTTTCGTTTCGTCCGTGAATTGGCACGGCTAGGAGCCGACGTGCAGACAGACGGCCACCATGCGTTGATTCGAGGCCGAACGTCTCTGTCCGGAGCACCGGTGGAAGCCACCGACATCCGTGCGGGGGCCGGGCTTGTGCTCGCCGGACTGGTGGCCCAGGGTCGAACGGACGTGTTCGGAGTCGATCACATCGATCGTGGGTACGCGGGGTTGGTCGAGGATTTGCAAGCCTTGGGGGCGACCGTCACGCGCACGAACGAACCCTTGTCGTAGACCGTGCCGATCGGCCGCGCCGAGAGCGGGCTTCACCGCAGAGGTGTCGGCGCACTACGAAATGAGGGTCTGGCGCGCTCGCTGTTCGTCCTTCGGCCACACCATCACCCGTGGTCCGTCGAGCGTGTTCGCGAGGTTCGCCTTGATTCCCGCATCTTCTAAACGACGCCGCAGGATCTCCCCGTCGATATAGGTAGGGGGAGAGGCGACGGGGACGAGCATCCCGTATTCGTCTTGACCTCCGGCCTTGGGTGCGGCGGCCACCAGGGACGTCTTGCGAGAGTTGAACGCCCAGCGCAGCACCACTACGAGCACTCCGATCGCGAGGAACGCCACGATCGGGCCAAAGAGGTACGAGAACGAATTTCCCACGCCCCCATCGTCCTGCCAGTCACGCACATCCGCCACTCGTCGAGTTGACGGTGACCAGCCCCGTACGCTGACGGTATGTCCGAGGTGAACGAGGCCGGTAAGCGAGACCGTCCCTGGATGATGCGCACCTACGCCGGTCACTCGTCGGCATCTGCGAGCAACGCCCTCTTCCGGACGAATCTGGCCAAGGGGCAAACGGGACTGTCCGTTGCCTTCGATCTACCCACACAAACCGGGTATGACCCGGATTCACCGATGGCTGCTGGCGAGGTGGGCAAGGTGGGCGTGCCGATCGCGCACCTCGGGGATATGCGCACGCTGTTCCGAGACATCCCGCTCGACCAAATGAACACGTCCATGACCATCAACGCAACGGCCATGTGGCTGTTCGCCCTCTACATCGCGGTGGCCGAAGAGCAAGGCGTCGAGCCGGCCCAACTCCAGGGAACAACGCAGAACGACATCATCAAGGAATATCTCAGTCGAGGCACGTACGTCTTCCCACCAGATCCGTCTCTTCGACTCATTACCGACATGATCGTGTACTCGGTCACCGACGTGCCGCAGTGGAATCCGATCAACATCTGCAGTTATCACTTGCAAGAAGCCGGGGCGACCCCAACGCAGGAGATCGCGTACGCGATGGCCACAGCGATCGAGGTTCTTGATCGAGTTCGTGACACCGGTCGCGTGCCGGGCGGGGATTTCGGTTCCGTCGTGAGTCGGATGTCTTTCTTCGTCAACGCAGGAGTGCGTTTCGTCGAAGAGATGTGCAAGATGCGCGCATTTGTCGAACTATGGGATTCCATCACGCAGGAGCGATACGGCGTCGAAGATCCCAAGCAACGGCGATTCCGCTACGGCGTCCAGGTGAACTCCCTTGGTCTGACCGAAGCGCAACCGGAGAACAACGTCTACCGCATCATGCTGGAAATGCTCGCGGTGACATTGTCGCGGGATGCCCGCGCTCGCGCG
>RGQW01000015.1 GCA_010029945.1 Actinomycetota bacterium
CGATCTCGTCAAAGTGCTCGAAGAGGCAAGTCGACGTACCGTTAATCCGTGAGCGTGCGTGCCGATGTTGTCGATACCGGACATAAGTATCGGCGGGCGGGCACGATCATCATCCATGCTCCGATTCAGAAGATATTCGACATCATCGCCGACCCTTATCGGCACTGTGAGTTCGACGGTTCGGGAACGGTGACAGCGTGCACCTTCGGACCCCAGCGGCTCGAGCAGGGTGCGCAATTCGGAATGGATATGCGCATTGCGGTGCCCTACCGAATCAAGAACACCGTCATGGAGTTCGATGAACCATCACGCATCGCATGGCGGCATCTCGGCCATCACCGGTGGCGCTACGAGCTTCGCTCCATCGATGCCACCACTACAGAAGTGACGGAAACATTCGACGGGTCGACGGCGCGGTTTCCACCGGCGCTGGCGCTGATGAACGCCTACGACAACAACCAGAAGGCGATCGTGAAGACGCTTGTCCGGTTGAAGGAGATCGCTGAATCCGACTAGTAGCAAGAGTCGTTACTCGCCGGACTCGCCTTACTCGCCGGACTCGCCCACTTCGGCGGCTTCGCCGCCGGTCATGCGCAGTAGCTCGTCGTACGTGGTGGGAAATACGTAGTGCGGGTGTCCAGCGGCCGCCCACACCTCATCGAAGCGCGACAAAGCGACGTCGACGATCGTCCTCAGAGGCTCTGGATGACCCACGGGTGCGACGCCTCCGATGGCGAATCCGGTGGCTGCTCGGACATCGTCGGCGTTGGCCTTGGTAATCGTGGCTCCGGACAGCACCCCGGACAGTCGAGATGTGTCCACCCGGTGCCCGCCCGATGCGATCACCAGCACGGGATCTCCGTCGGCGAGGAAAATCAACGAACTTGCGATCTGCCCCACCTCGATACCCAGCGCCTGGGCGGCCTCGACGGCGGTGCGGGCGCTGTCATCGAGCCGACGTACCTGGCCGCTGACGCCCCGCTGGGCGAGCGCGGTTCGCACCGTGATGACGGATTGCTGCTCGGCGGCCTCGGTCATGAGCGGCAGGCTACCCACCCGGCCCGTGAGGGATCCTCAAAGATTCTGGTCGCAGAGTGCTCGAGACAGGCCACCCGTGACAGGCCACCCGTGACAGATGGGGCTCCGGGGGCTACAGTTCTCCTGTGGCACGGATTCTCGTAGTAGTACCCAGGCGCGCCTGACGACGCACCCCGTCGACGGCGCGCTCCCTCCTACCCACCCGGGTGTGGAGGGTTTTTCATTCTCACGACCGGAAAGACCTAGGACAGGAAAGAGCACATGGGCGAGCAAATCACCGGAGCCGAATCCCTGGTGCGGTCCCTCGAGGCCGCCGAGGCGGACGTCGTCTTCGGAATCCCCGGAGGAGCCATTCTTCCCGCGTACGACCCCCTGATGGACTCCACCAAGGTGCGGCACATCCTGGTACGCCACGAACAAGCGGCCGGTCACGCTGCCGAGGGGTACGCCGGTGCGACCGGTCGGGTGGGCGTGTGCATGGCGACGAGCGGACCGGGAGCCACCAACCTCGTCACGCCGATCGCAGATGCCCATATGGACTCGATCCCCCTGGTGGCCATCACCGGCCAAGTCCCCAGCGCCGCGATCGGGACCGACGCCTTCCAAGAGGCGGACATTCGCGGCATCACCATGCCGATCACCAAGCACAACTACCTGATCACCAATCCCGACGAGATTCCGCAGGCCATCAACGAGGCGTTCCACTTGGCTGCGAGCGGGCGGCCGGGCCCGGTGCTGGTGGACATCTCCAAGGATGCGCTGCAAGCCGAGACCGAGTTCTCCTGGCCGACGGAGATCGACCTTCCCGGATACCACCCGACGACGCGGCCACACTCCAAGCAGATTCGTGAGGCTGCTCGCGCGATCCTGTCCGCCCGGCAACCGGTGCTCTATGTCGGCGGTGGAGTCATCCGCGGTGGTGCCACCGCGGCGCTTTATCAACTCGCCGAACTCACGGGTATCCCCGTGGTCACCACCTTGATGGCTCGGGGTGCGTTCCCCGATTCGCATCCGCAGAACTTGGGCATGCCCGGGATGCACGGCACGGTGGCCGCGGTCGGGGCGCTGCAGCAATCGGACCTTCTGATCACCCTGGGAGCCCGATTTGACGATCGCGTCACCGGCAAGCTGTCGACGTTCGCGCCGAAGGCCTCCGTTATCCACGCCGACATCGATCCCGCGGAAATCGGCAAGAACAGGACCGCGGACATCCCGATCGTCGGCGATGTTGCGGAGATCATCCCCGAATTGATCACCGCCATCGAGGCCGAACTCGCCGAAGGTTCCCAGCCCGACTACAGCGATTGGTGGAACCAACTGAACCGGCTCCGGGAGACGTATCCACTCGGTTACGACCTGCCCGAGGACGGATCGCTGTCGCCGCAGTACGTCATCGAGCGGCTCGGCGCACTGTCCGGGCCGGACAGCATCTACGCGGCGGGCGTGGGGCAGCACCAGATGTGGGCCGCACAGTTCGTCGGGTACGAGCGGCCGGGCACCTGGCTCAATTCCGGCGGGCTCGGCACGATGGGCTTCGCCGTCCCCGCGGCCATGGGAGCCAAGGTCGGACGCCCCGACACGACGGTGTGGGCGGTGGACGGCGACGGATGCTTCCAGATGACCAACCAGGAGTTGGCCACGTGCTCCATCAACGACATACCGATCAAGGTCGCACTCATCAACAATTCCAGCCTCGGAATGGTGCGCCAGTGGCAGACGCTGTTCTATAACGAGCGCTACTCCAACACCGATCTGCACTCGCACTCGTTCCCAGATTTCGTGAAGTTGGCCGAGGCCTACGGCTGCTACGGATTGCAGGCGACGAACGCCGACGATGTTGACAGCACGATCGAGAAGGCTCTTTCGATGAACGATGCACCTGTCGTTGTCGACTTCCGAGTGCACAAGGACGCCATGGTGTGGCCGATGGTTGCGGCAGGAACCAGCAACGACGACATCATGGTTGCCCGTGCGATGGCGCCCGAGTGGGGGAGTGACGACTGATGTCCCGACACACACTGTCCGTTCTCGTCGAAGACAAGCCCGGTGTGCTCGCGCGAGTGGCGAGCTTGTTCTCACGACGCGGCTTCAACATCGAATCCTTGGCTGTCGGCCCGACCGAGGTGCCGGAGGTCTCGCGTATGACGATCGTCGTTAACGTCGACCGCCTGCCCTTAGAGCAGGTCACCAAGCAGTTGAACAAGCTGATCAACGTGCTCAAGATCGTCGAACTCGAAGAAGAGAGTTCGGTGCAGCGCGAAATCATGCTCGTCAAGGTCAAAGCGACCCTCGATACCCGCTCGCACATCCTCGAAACGGTTCAGTTGTTCCGGGCCAAGGTCGTCGATGTGAGCAACGAGGCCGTGACCATTGAAGCCACTGGCGCGCACGACAAACTCGAAGCGTTGCTGCGCGTCCTCGAGCCCTTCGGTGTGAGCGAACTCGTCAAGTCCGGGCTCGTGGCCGTCGGCCGAGGGTCACGCTCTATCAGCGAGCGCAGTCTTCGCTCGGTCGAGCGCCCTGCCTGACCGCACTGACCGCACTGACCGCACGGACCGAACTGACCGCACGGACCGGGACCTACCTGGCCCGATAGCCTTCAGCTACCCCATCTACCGAGGAGACAGCCACCGTGGCCGAGATGTATTACGACGACGACGCCGACCTTTCCATCATTCAAGGCCGGAAGGTCGCGATTATGGGGTTCGGCAGCCAGGGCCATGCCCACGCGCTGTCCCTGCGGGATTCCGGTGTTGATGTTCGCGTCGGCCTCCAGGAGGGGTCCAAGTCCCGAGCGAAGGCGGAGGAAGACGGGCTGCGCGTCGTCGATCCAGCTACCGCTGCCGCGGAGGCGGACGTCATCATGGTTCTGGTGCCCGACCCGGCGCAGAAGAAGTTGTACGCGGAGGCCATCGAACCAAACCTGAATGATGGCGATGCGCTGTTCTTCGCGCACGGCTTCAACATCCGTTTCGGATTCGTCCAGCCACCGGCGAACGTCGACGTGTGCATGGTCGCCCCGAAGGGCCCGGGCCACCTCGTTCGCCGTGAGTACGTCGCCGGTCGAGGTGTTCCCGTGCTCGTCGCCGTCGAGCAAGACGCAACCGGCAACGCCTGGGCTCTTGCGCTGTCCTACGCCCGCGCCATCGGTGGACTTCGCGCCGGCGGCATTAAGACCACTTTCACCGAGGAGACCGAAACCGACCTCTTCGGTGAGCAGGCTGTTTTGTGCGGTGGAGCCAGCCAATTGGTGATGTATGGCTTCGAAACCCTGGTCGAGGCCGGCTACCAGCCAGAGGTCGCCTACTTCGAGTGCTTGCACGAACTCAAACTGATCGTCGACCTGATGTACGAGGGCGGCATCGCCAAACAGCGCTGGAGCGTTTCGGACACCGCCGAATACGGCGACTACGTGTCCGGCCCCCGCGTCATCGACCCTCGGGTGAAGGAAAACATGCAGGCGATCTTGGCGGACATTCAAAACGGAGCATTCGCCAACAGGTTCATGGCCGATCAAGAAGCCGGTGGCCCGGAGTTCCAAGAGTTGCGCGAGAAGGGTGAAAAGCACCCAATCGAGGCGGTTGGTCGCGACCTGCGTCAGTTGATGAGTTGGGTGCAAGGCGACGACGATTACGTTGAAGGCAGCGCAGCGCGGTAATCCCGAATGGCGGGCGCGGCTGGAGACACCAAGGATTGTGCTTCCTGCGGCCGGGTGATGACCTGGCGCAAGGCCTGGGAACGCAATTGGCATGACGTCAAGTACTGCTCAGATGCCTGCCGCAAGCGCAAGGTCGGACCGCAGGACGTAGCGCTGGAGGAGTCGATTGTTCGACTGCTCGATCAGCGAAAAGCGGGAGCGACGATTTGCCCGAGTGAAGCAGCCAGACTCGTCGGTGACGACAACTGGCGCGACTTGATGGAGCCCGCCCGGCGAGCGGCGCGACGTTTGGTCGCCAAGGGCGAAGCGGAGATCACGCAGCAGGGTCGAGTGGTGGATCCGTCGACGGCCAAGGGCCCCATTCGTATTCGAAAGGTTGATCGCCGATGAGCCTCACCCCGCTGCCGGCACCGCCGGCGGACACCGATGGCGTCGTCGACTGGGTGAGACGTCATCTCGGCGACCTGGCGAGCGGTGATCCAACACCGTCACCCACCCGGGGTGGTCAAGCAGCCGCAGACGCCGCTCTCGATGGCTTCGACGTCACCGGATATGCACGCCGGCGCAACGGTGTGCTCCCGCTCTCGGCCAGAGGCGCCTCGCGGCTGTCGCCCTACATCCGCCATGGTCTGCTGACACTGCCGCGGGTGTATGAGCACGTGAAGTCCGGGCCGGCGTCGGACGTGGAGAAGTTCCGTGACGAACTTCTGTGGCAGGAATACGCGCGTCACCTGTACGCGCGCATGGGTTCAGCGACCCGGACGTCGCTTCGTTTCGCCGTCCGAGACGAGTATCCGCCGGGGGAGAATCCGTGGGACGTCGAGGCTTCGTGTCTGCAGGAGTCTTGGCGCGAGCTTGTGGACACCGGTTACCTGACCAACCAGGCGCGCATGTGGCTTTCCTCGCATTGGACTGTGCGGTACGGCTGGGGTTGGCGCGACGGCGAAGACCTGTTCTTTCGCCACCTGCTCGACGGTTCGCGAGCCGCCAACAGAGCCGGCTGGCAATGGACCGTGGGCGCGTTGACGGGAAAGCCGTACGGATTCTCGCGATGGCAGGTCGAGAAGCGGGCGCCGGAGTTGTGCCGGCGGTGCCCGGTGAGCGACGCTTGCCCCATTCAGGATTGGCCCGAGGACTTGCGCCCCGAGCCCCGCTCGATGGTGGATCCCCGGATGCGTCGGGACGACGATGTGGAAGCAACGGCGGGACCCGTCACGCCTTGGGTGGAGGGTCGACCCGAAGCCGTATGGATCACTGCCGAGAGCTTGGGACGCGACGATCCCGCGCTGACGGCGCACGCCGACCTTCCCGTGGTCTTCGTATTCGACGAGGCGCTCTTGCGGCGATTGCGGTTGAGCTTCGCGCGATTGACTTTTCTCACCGAGGCCCTCGCCGACCTGTCGCGCCAACGGCAGGTGCAGACCTATCGCGGGGACGTCTCGGACATACTCGCCGATGTCGGTCCGGTGGCCGCGACGTTCACCCCGGTACCGGGGTGGCGTCGAATTTCCATGCGCGTCACGATCGCGGCGACCTACCCGTGGCCGTGGCTGCGGCGACCGCACGGTGGGTCGATCACATCCTTCACAGCGTGGTCTAAGTCACGTGCGTCCCGTCGCTAGGCTTCACCCGTGTCTGCATCCCGAGTATTGATCGCTGAAGAACTGTCTCCTGCAACCGTCGAGGCCCTGGGCCCGGACTTCGAGGTGGTTCGCTGCGATGGAGCAAATCGCGATGAGTTGATTCCGGCGATCGCGGATGTCGATGCCATCTTGGTCCGTTCGGCGACGAAGGTTGACGCGGAAGCCATCGCAGCCGCGAAGCGCCTGAAGGTCATCGCGCGCGCGGGCGTTGGACTAGACAACGTCGACGTCAAGGCCGCCACCCAAGCGGGTGTCATGGTGGTGAACGCACCCACCTCCAACATCGTCAGCGCCGCGGAATTGGCGGTGGGACTGTTGCTCGCGAGCGCGCGCAACATTGTGCCCGCGAATTCCGCGCTGCACCGTGGTGAGTGGAAGCGCTCCAAGTACACCGGCGTCGAAGTTGCGGACAAGACCGTCGGCATTGTGGGGCTCGGCCGGATCGGAATCCTCGTTGCCCAGCGCCTCGCCGCGTTCGGTGTGAACCTGATCGCGTATGACCCCTACGTTCAGCCGGCGCGAGCGGCCCAGCTGGGTGTGCACATGGTCACCCTCGATGAATTACTGGCCGACGCCGACTTCATCACCGTGCACCTGCCCAAGACGCCGGAGACCGTCGGCCTCATTGGGGAAGAAGCGCTGAGCAAGGTGAAGCCGACCGTTCACATCATCAATGCTGCGCGCGGCGGAATCGTGGATGAAGAAGCGCTGTTCACTGCGATGACCGAAGGCCGGGTCGCCGGAGCCGGTCTCGACGTCTACGCGTCGGAGCCGTGTACGGACTCGCCGCTGTTCACTCTGGAGAACGTCGTGGCGTCAAGGCGGTCCTACCGCTGGCCGAGCGGATCGGCGCGGTTGCCTGCGGATTGGCGACCGCTGCCGTCGAGCGAGTGGATATCGAAGTCCTCGGCGAGATCGTCGACCATGACGTGCGCGTGCTTGAACTGTCCGCTCTCAAGGGAGTTTTCCAAGTTCTCATTCACGATCCGGTGTCGTATGTGAATGCACCAGTGCTTGCCGAGCAGCGTGGAGTGGACGTTGCCTTGACAACGCAAACCGCAAGCGGTGATCACCGTTCCCTGGTGCGCGTCAAGTTGACCCTGACCGACGGTTCAACCGTGCGGGTGGGCGGCACGGTGGCGAGCCCGCGACAGATCGGCAAGATCGTGGAGGTCGACGATTTCGATGTCGACGTACCGCTCAGCGATCATCTGGCCTTCTTCCGTTACCACGATAAGCCGGGCGTTGTTGGCATCGTCGGAAACCTCTTGGGGGACGCGGGCATCAACATCGGTGGCATGCAGGTGAGTCGCGACGATAGTGAGCACGCGCTGATTGTTCTCACGGTTGATTCGCCGATCCCCGCCGAATTGTTGGACCAGATCACGGACAACATCGGTGCGCACTCCGGCCGTTTCGTGACGCTGATCTCCTAAAGCCGCTTTCCTGTAGCCGCTGTCAGTAACGCCCCTCGCGTGTGCGCCCCGCGCGGCGTGAGTGACGTCCGGCAGCCATGGGAACTCGTTTAGTCGTCTCGCTGCGCTCGATTCACAGCGCTGATGATTCCCTTCAGTGACGCGGTGGTGATCGATGGATCGATGCCGACACCCCACAGCACGCGACCGGCCACCGCGCACTCGAGATAGGCCGCTGCTCGCGCATCCCCGCCGGCACTCATGGCGTGCTCGGCGTAGTCCAAGACGCGAACGTCCACGCCGTGCGTAGACAACGCTTCGCAGAAGGCGGCGATAGGTCCGTTGCCGACACCGCTGATGGCCACCTCGTTGCCTGCGTCGTTCATGACGACATTGACCGTTGTCTCGCCGTCAACCGCGGAATCTTGCTGAACAGAGACCAGGGAGAAGCGCCCCCAGGGTGCGTCGGGATTGGGAAGGTATTCGTCGGTGAACGCCGACCACATGTCCTCCGGCGATACTTCCCCGCCCTCGGAGTCGGTCAGATGCTGAATCACCTGCGAGAACTCGATCTGGAGTCGGCGGGGTAGATCAAGACTGTTCTCGGTCCTCATGATGTAGGCCACGCCGCCCTTGCCGGACTGAGAATTGACGCGGATGACAGCTTCGTACGTTCGGCCGACGTCTTTCGGATCAATGGGCAGGTAAGGAACCGCCCATTGATAAGAGTCGACATCCACACCGTCGGCGTCCGCGTCGGACTGCATGGCATTGAGGCCCTTGTTGATCGCGTCCTGGTGCGACCCGGAGAAGGCGGTGTAGACGAGATCGCCGCCGTAGGGATGGCGTTCATGAACGGGGATCTGATTGCAGTACTCGACCGTTCGTCGAATGTGGTCGATATCCGAGAAGTCGATTTGCGGATCCATCCCTTGGCTGAACACGTTCAAGCCGAGAGTCACCAGGCATACGTTGCCGGTGCGCTCGCCGTTTCCGAAAAGGCAGCCTTCGATGCGGTCGGCCCCTGCCATGTAGCCCAGTTCGGCGGCCGCTACTGCCGTTCCACGATCGTTGTGTGGATGCAGGGACAAGACAATGGAGTCGCGGCGTGCGAGGTTGCGGTGCATCCACTCGATGGAATCGGCGTACACGTTCGGGGTCGCCATTTCCACCGTGGCGGGGAGGTTCAAAATCACCTTCCGGTCGGGCGTCGGTTGCCACACGTCGGTCACCGCATTGCAGATCTCGAGGGCGAATTCCAATTCGGTGCCGGTGTAGGACTCGGGGGAGTACTGGAAGTAGACCTCGGTCTCACCCTTCATCTCGTCGGCGAATTTTTGACACAACTGAGCTCCGTGGACCGCAATATCGGTGATCCCGGCCTTATCGAGACCGAAGACCACGCGACGCTGAAGAGTTGACGTCGAGTTGTAGAGGTGAACGATCGCTTGCTTGGCGCCGCGGATCGATTCGAACGTGCGCTCGATCAGCGCCTCCCGGGACTGCGTCAGCACCTGAATGACCACGTCGTCCGGGATGAGGTCTTCCTCGATGATCTGTCGCACGAAATCGAAATCGGTCTGCGAGGCTGACGGGAAGCCGACTTCGATTTCCTTGTAGCCCATATCGACAAGAAGTTGAAACATGCGCAGTTTCCGCTGCGGCGTCATGGGGTCGATGAGTGCCTGGTTGCCGTCTCGAAGGTCGACCGCGCACCAGCGCGGAGCCTCGGTGATGACGGCGTTGGGCCAGGTGCGATCGGGCAGATCGATGGGGGTGAAGGGCTGGTAGCGGGCGTAAGGCATGGCCGACGGCTTTTGAGCGTTGGCCTTCTCGTATTCGTTTGCGTTTGTCACGACGTGCTCCTCGTTCGACATGGGGGCCGGGGGCCGGCCACGCACAACCTCCGCGACGAGGAGGCCGGTAACTAGGCCTCGCCGCGGCTGCGAAGGAGCAGGAGCGAACGCATGGGAGGAGATTACCAGCGTGCCCGTGGGGCGTTACAAACCGTCGGCCTGCGGATGCAGCGAGTTAGTAGGTAACCAGTCAGTGGGTAACGAGTCAGTAGGCTCTCCGACCATGGCTCGAGATCTAAACCTTGCTTTGATTCCCGGAGACGGCATCGGCACCGAAGTGGTGGCTGAAGCGATGAAGGTCCTCGACGCCGTTGCCCCGAAGGCGGGGATCAACGTCTCGACCACGCACTATGACTTGGGGGCAACGCGATACAACGCCACCGGGGAACTGCTCCCGGATGCTGTTATCGAGGAACTGCGAACCAGTGATGCCATTTTGCTCGGGGCCATAGGCGACCCCTCCGTTCCGCCCGGAGTCCTCGAGCGTGGTGTTCTGCTGCCCTTGCGTTTCGTGATGGATCACCACGTGAACCTCAGGCCGGTCAAGTTGTATCCCGGCGTCCAGGGGCCACTTGCGGGTGGAAAGACGATCGACTTCGTCGTGTGCCGTGAGGGCACGGAGGGCCCGTACGTCGGGGCCGGGGGTGTGTTGCGTCGAGACACTCCCCAGGAAGTGGCGACCGAGGAAAGCTTGAACACCGCCTTTGGCGTGGAGCGGATTGTTCGTGATGCCTTCGACCGTGCAACCAAGAGGCGCAAGCACGTGACGCTGGTGCACAAGACCAACGTCTTGACGAACGCCGGATCTTTGTGGAAGCGGACCTTTGATCGCGTTGCGTCAGAATTCGATGACGTGGCCACGGATTACCAGCACGTCGATGCAGCGGCGATGTTCTTCATCACCAACCCCGATCGATTCGACGTTGTCGTCACAGACAATCTGTTCGGCGACATCTTGACCGACATCGGAGCTGCCATCGGTGGAGGAATCGGGCTGGCGGCCAGCGGAAACATCGATCCGTCTCGATCGAACCCGTCGATGTTCGAGCCAGTGCATGGTTCGGCTCCCGACATCGCAGGGCAGGGCAAGGCCGATCCGACGGCGACCGTCATGTCCTTGGCCATGCTGCTCGACCATGTCGGGGAGAGCGAAGCATCCGCGTGGGTGGAGGCTGCGGTGGCTGCTGACTTAGAGGCGCGGGGCGATGAGGCTCGCTCGACGTCGCAGATCGGCGATGCGCTCGCAGCGGGAGCGCTCGCGCAAGCGCGCTAGCGCGTATCCTGAAGGGCATGAGCAGCCACGAGCAGGTAGCGCTTGATGCTGAGTCACGTGAGCTGGCGCGGTTGATGGGTGAGCGGCTGGAGCAGGGATTCGCCTTGAGTTCCTTCGCATCTGAGTTAGCGGGCAAGGCCCAGCGCGATGAGGTTTGATCCAGCGCGGATATTCCAGACCCTCGACGACTATGGCGTCGACTACCTGACAATCGGTGGCTGGGCTGTCGTCGCTCACGGTTATGTGCGGGCAACCGTGGACATTGATTTCGTCGCAGATCAAGAGCGCGACAATATCGAGCGCTTAGCTCGCGCCTTGGCGTCCATGGGCGCTCGACTTCGTGGAATCGACGCCGACAAACTCGATATCGATCTCACAGACCCAGACGTTCTCGGTAACGGGGCGTCATTCACGATGGAAACGGACTTCGGGCCAGTGGATTTCCTCAATGATGTGCCAGGTGCAGAGCCCTATGCACAAATGCGAGATCGAAGCATTGAGACCTCAGCTGCGGGAGTTCGCATCCGAGTCGTCGGGTTTGACGATTTGATCGCCATGAAGGAAGCCTCGGGCAGGGATCGTGATCACCTCGATGTTCGAGAGTTGAAACGCCCATCCGATTCCTGAACGGCTGACTTACCGCTAGCGTTAGCCCTTCGCGGAAGGTGGATCATGACTGCAACGGATGCGGCCACGGGGCTGTGGGACATATCGATGAATCCGTCGACGTCCCCGATGCTGAGCGAGGAGCGAGATGCGATCTTGGCGAATCCGGGATTTGGCGGACACTTCACCGACAACATGGTCCGAGCCAAGTGGACGGCCGACAAGGGCTGGCATGACGCCGAGCTCGTCGCCTACGGACCCTTGCTTTTGGATCCGGCTACCAACTTCATCCACTACGGCCAGGCGATCTTCGAAGGATTGAAGGCATACCGGCACGCCCGTGAGGCGGAGAAGACCCTCTACCTTCGACCCTTCATGTTCTCAACGGAGATCGGTCTGGGAGTCAAGCCCGCAGACAGCTACGAATACCTGTTGATCGCATCCCCGGCTGGCGCCTATTGGCCGAAAGGCCTCAAGCCGGTCAGCGTGTGGTTGTCCGATGACTACGTCCGCGCGGCCCCCGGAGGGACCGGAGAAGCCAAGTGCGCGGGAAACTATGCGGCGTCGTTGATCGCGCAGGCGGAGGCTTCCCAGCACGGTTGCGATCAGGTCGTGTGGTTGGACGCTGCCGAACGCCAGTGGATCGAAGAGATGGGCGGGATGAACCTCTATTTCGTGTACGGGTCGGGAGACTCCGCACGGCTCGTTACCCCGCGCTTAACCGGTTCGCTGCTACCGGGCATCACCCGTGATTCGCTCTTGACCGTTGCTGCGGATCTGGGAATGCGTGCGGATGAGGGTCAGATCAGCGTGGAGGACTGGAAGGCTGGCTGCGAGTCCGGCGAGATCACCGAGGTGTTCGCCTGCGGGACGGCAGCCGTGATCACACCGGTCGGAGAGGTCAAGTCACGGACCAATGGATCGTGGGCCGTGGCCGATGGCGGCACCGGGCCGGTGACGTCGCGCCTACGCCAGGAACTGCTGGATATCCAGACCGGGGAGATTCCTGACCACCACAACTGGCTGCACGCGATCTGCTGATCGGGCCCCACCGTGGAATGGGACTTCGAGGCCGAGGTGTGGCTGTGGAAGTCCGACGCTGCATGGCATTTCCTCACGCTTGCGCAGGATGTAGCCGATGAGATCGAAGATATGCCGATCAGTCGAGGTGGCTTCGGGTCCCTGCGCGTCGAAGTCACGATCGGCTCGAGCTCCTGGGGAACGTCGATCTTTCCCAGCAAGGAGTTAGGCAGTTTCCTCCTTCCGCTGAAGAAGCCGGTGCGTGAAACCGAAGGGCTGGGAGTGGGGGACGTGTGCCGCGTCCACCTGCGGATTGCCGAATAGTCGGGGCGTCCTTGCTCTCCCTTGGGCCCTTAGGGACAGGCACAGGAGCGAGGGCTCGTCCTCGCGCGAGCCATCAGGTATTTCCGCAGTTTCACCAACACCACCCTGCGTCTTCGTGGGGTATGGCAAGATGAGCCTCGTGCGTAACACAATCATCACCAGCATCATCATCATTACTTAGCGCGTCGAGTTTCCTCGACGCGCTGCCCTTCGCCAAGCGAGGGGCTTTTTTGATGGTGAGAGAGAAGGAGAAATGAGTACGTCATCGCTTCCCCAGCGCCTTCCTGAGCGCGATGCGTTTCACGTCTACGACACGACCCTGCGCGATGGTGCCCAGCGCGAGGGCATCTCCTACTCAGTCGTCGACAAACTGGCGGTAGCTCGGCTGCTCGATGACTACGGCGTTGGCTTCATCGAGGGCGGATGGCCCGGCGCCCTGCCCAAGGACACCGAGTTCTTCGCGCGAGCCGCGGACGGCGAGCTGGAGCTGGATCACGCGACGCTCGTCGCCTTCGGCATGACGCGAGCCGCGGGACGCCCTGCGGCGGAGGACCCGCAGCTTGCTGCGCTGCTCGCCGCGCGCACCGATTTTCGTGGACATGGAGCACTTCTTCGACGGGTATAAGCACGACGCCGACTACGGAGTGCGCCTGCTGGTCGCCGCCGCCGAGTCCGGCGCCGATGTCGGGGTCTTGTGTGACACCAATGGCGGAATGCTGCCGCTGGGGATTGCCGAGATCGTGGCGGATGTGGCTTCTCGATCTGGCGTTCGGTTGGGGATCCACTGCCAAGACGACACGGCCAGCGCGGTGGCCAACACGGTGACCGCCGTGGCCGCGGGTGTGACGCACGTGCAATGCACCGCGAATGGGTATGGCGAACGCACCGGCAATGCGGACCTGTTCCCGGTGGTCGCGAACCTTCAGTTGAAGATGGGCATCGAGTGTTTGCCCGAGGGCAAGTTGGCGGAGACTCGGCGTATCTCGCACGCGATCGCAGAAATTGCGAACATCGCGCCCGACACCCATCAGGCTTATGCCGGCGTCTCGTCCTTCGCCCACAAGGCCGGACTACACGCGTCAGCACTCAAGGTGAATCCCGAGCTCTACAACCACATCGACCCCGCCCTCGTCGGCGGAGATCAGCGGGTGCTGGTGACCGAGATGGCGGGTCGGGCTTCGGTGGAGATGAAGAGCAAGGAACTTGGCTACGACATCGCCGGTGACGCCGATCGGGTCACCCACATCGTGGAGACGGTCAAGGATCTGGAGTCCAAGGGCTGGACCTTCGAAGCCGCTGACGCATCGTTCGAGTTGATTCTGATGGGCTCTGACGAGAGTGAATCTCGATTCGAGGTGGAGTCGTGGCGGACCATCGTCGAGCAGGATGCCTCCGGTGATGTGCGCACCGAGGCAACCGTGAAGGTCCGCGCCAACGGAGAACGCATGATTAGCACTGCCGAAGGCAATGGACCGGTGAACGCCCTGGACAAGGCATTGCGCTCCGCCGTGACATCCCTGCATCCGGAACTCGAGCCACTCGAGCTCATCGACTACAAGGTCCGCATCCTCGAAAAGAGCGACGCTGACACCTCGGGTACCGCAAGTGTGACCCGCGTTCTCGTATCGACCTCCGATGGAAAGCGGGAGTGGACCACGCTCGGGGTGCACGAGAACGTCATCGCAGCCTCCTGGCGGGCGCTCGAAGATGCGTTGACGTACGGCTTGATGCGCTCGCAGGCGTGAGGTCCGTTCGTCATTAGGGTGGGGCGGTGCTGATCTGCCGTTTCGCCGTCGGCGAGGACATTTGGTTCGGAGCCGTCGACGGTCTCGACGATGATGATCAGGTGACGGACGAATCGATCGTCGCACCCATCGAGGGTCACCCGTTCGTGGATATTCGTCCCGAGGGAAGCGTCATGAAACTGGCGGACGTCCGACTCTTGGCACCGGTGATCCCATCCAAGATCGTCTGCGTCGGGAAGAACTACCGTGAACACGCTGCCGAGATGGACAGTGAAGCCCCCGACGAGCCGCTGTTGTTTCTCAAGCCGAGTACTTCGGTGATCGGATCGGGAGACCCGATCGACCTGCCGTGGCAATCCGAACAGGTCGAGCACGAAGGGGAATTGGCCGTCGTCATCGGCCGCATGTGCAAGGACATTCCCATCGATCGGGTGGACGAGGTCGTTTTTGGATACACATGTGCCAACGATGTGACCGCGCGAGATCTGCAGAAGTCCGATGGACAGTGGGCTCGGGCCAAAGGCTTCGACACTTTCTGCCCGCTGGGCCCATGGATTCAGACCGAACTCTCTCCCGCGGACGCGGACATCACGGTGCGCGTGAATGGGGAGCAACGTCAACACGGGGGCATCGACGCGATGGTGCATGACGTGCCGGCGGTGGTGTCGTACGTGAGTTCGTGCATGACACTTCTACCTGGTGACGTCATCTTGACGGGAACGCCCGAAGGCGTGGGCCCACTCACCGATGGAGACTTAGTCAGTGTCGGTATCTCGGGAATCGGAACGTTGACGAACCCGGTGAGGAGTGCTGCCCCGTGAGCGATGTTCGCGTTCGCTTCTGCCCGTCACCCACCGGCAATCCGCACGTGGGGTTGATCCGCACCGCCCTGTTCAACTGGGCGTTCGCACGTCACACCCACGGCACCTTCGTCTTTCGTATCGAGGACACGGATGCATCCCGAGACAGCGAGGAGTCCTACCAAGCACTCATCGATTCGCTGCAGTGGCTCGGACTCGACTGGGATGAGGGGCCTGAAGTGGGAGGCCCCTTCGGCCCGTACCGACAATCCCAGCGACGAGCGGACTACGCCGCGATGGTGGACGCCCTCGTTGCGGGTGGATACGCGTACGAATGCTTCTGCTCCACCGAAGAACTGGATGCACGACGTCAGCAGGCGATGGCCGAGAAGCGCGCCCCTGGCTACGACGGGCACTGCCGAGACTTGAGCGATGAGGCCCGGTCTGCTTACCGCGCCGAAGGTCGCGACCCGGTAGTTCGGTTTCGTATGCCCGATCGGGACTGCACCTGGAACGACCTCATCCGCGGTGAGATCACGTTCGCAGCCGGACAGATTCCGGACTTTGTTCTCCAGCGTGCCAATGGCGAGCCGCTCTACACGCTGGTGAACCCCACCGATGACGCCGCCATGAAGATCACTCATGTACTGCGCGGCGAAGATCTGTTGTCCTCGACTCCCCGGCAAATCGCTCTGTATGAGGCGATGATCGACCTCGGCGTGTTCGACGGCCCGGTTCCGCAGTTCGGTCACCTGCCCTACGTGATGGGTGAGGGCAACAAGAAGCTGTCGAAGCGCGATCCGGAGTCGTCGTTGCAGATGTATCGCGACCAGGGATACCTACCCGAGGCGTTGACCAACTACCTCGCGCTGTTGGGGTGGTCTCCGGGGGGCGATGTCGAGTTCTTCAGCAAAGAGCAGATGGCTGAGTCCTTCTCCCTCGAGCGCGTCAATCCCAACCCCGCGCGCTTCGATGTGAAGAAGTGCACGGCCATCAACGGCGATTGGATCCGGCACCTGGCGATCGACGATCTCGTGGAGCGCCTGGTGCCGTACCTGCAGCGCGATGGAGTCATCGGCTCGACGCCGTCCGCCGAGGACATGAATCTGGTCCGCGCCGTGGTGCCACTGATCTCGGAACGATTGGAAACCCTCGGGCAGGCAAGCGCCATGGTGGGCTTCTTGTTCACAGACGACATCGCCATCGATGCCACAGATGCCGAGAAGATCATGGGCGACCAGGCCGATGACGTTCTCCTGGCGGCCGAGGCGGCCCTCGCGGGACTCAACGAGTGGACCACCGAGGCGATCGAGCGTGCCTTGCGGGCAGCGCTGATCGACGAGCGCGGATTGAAGCCGAAGGTGGCGTTCGGGCCGGTCCGCCTGGCGATTACCGGGCGACGGGTGTCGCCGCCGCTCTTCGAATCAATGGAATTGCTGGGCGCCGATCGATCACTTGACCGGATTCGGTCGCTCCACGCCTCATGACTACACTGATGCGGTCTCGTGGGGTATGGGGTAATTGGCAGCCCGACTGGTTCTGGCCCAGTTAGTCTAGGTTCGAGTCCTGGTACCCCAGCGACGAGCGTTTGCTCGGCACGGCCCCGTTGTGTAGCGGCCTAGCACGCCGCCCTCTCAAGGCGGTAGCGCGGGTTCGAATCCCGTCGGGGCTACGAGGGCCCTCCCACAGGGGAGGGCCCTTTCGTTTGCTCCGTAGACTGCTGCCTCCACGAGGTTGCGCACCGAAGGTGACGCGCGAAGTTACATGGAGGAAGTAGTGGGTCGCACTCTGGCCGAGAAGGTGTGGGACAACCACGTCGTCAGGTCTGCCGCCGGTGAGCCGGATCTGCTGTACATCGATCTGCACCTGGTGCACGAGGTGACCAGCCCTCAGGCCTTCGACGGTCTTCGAGCGGCCGGCCGACCGGTGCGTCGTCCGGATCTCACGGTGGC
>RGQW01000141.1 GCA_010029945.1 Actinomycetota bacterium
GAACAGTTTCGTCGGAACAGTTTCGTCGGAACAGTAGGAATGTAGGGCGCGAGGAACCTACGACGTTCCTCCGCAGGGGTAGACGTCTTGCGCAGCCACGACTCCACGATCGGTCGAGGTGAAGCCCCCGAAGGCTGCTTCCGTGGGCGCGACCCACGCTAGGGGTACGCGAACGCGGGAGTCGTCCACCGCTCCCAGTTTCACTGCGCGCACGTTCACCGACAGTGAGACCGAGGCCTCGGTCGTGCCCGCCCAGCACGGAGACGCACTCGACGCCTTCACCGCCTGAGCGCGCTCTACCCACTCCCCCGGTGAATACCCGGCGTACTGGAAGACGATGACGGGGTTCGCGTTGATGCCAGGGCCAGACCCTTCCTCGGCTGGCTGGATCATGAAGCTCATCCCGCGCGTGTTTTCTGTGGGAACGACGAAGGTCACCGAGTCCCCGCGGACCTTCCGCTTCGTGGAGAAGTCGTCGTTCCAACTGACTTCCTGCCCGCCATTATCGGAGGCGAGGATCAGTTGCTGCGGGGTGATCACGCACCCCTTGCACCCGTTGCCGGTGAAGGTGAGTGTGACGCGGGTCTGCGTTACTGCGCTGATAGGTACCGGTCCGGGTTGCGGCGGTGAATCGGCGATTGCCGGTGCGGCTGCCAGCCCCACGGCGACCATGAGCGCCGCTGCTCCCGCTGCCACAACCCCCCGTGTCCGTCCCATGCCATTTACTCTTCTTCGACAATCCTCAGTCGTCAGCCGAACAAGATCATCGCGTGAGCGACCACGACGCCCACGATGAACAACGTGAAGATGATGCCGAAGGCGGCGAAACCCTTAAACGACTTACCCCACGGCGATTCAGCTAACTCAGGAGACATGCACGATGCCAGAGTCTTCATGTCACCGATCAAGCCCCACGTCATCAGCAACGTGAACAGGCCCACGACGACGGAGACGATCATCAGCGCGGTTGCGTAGTCCGACTGCTGCAAGCCGATGAAGGCCAACACTGGAGCGAAGAAGATGAAGTAGCCGATGAAGACCGCCATCGTGGGATAGACGCGGTGGTTGAACCAACCCAGTATTTCCTTGTTGTCCATTTCGGGATCCTTTCGCTGGTGTGAAGTCGTGCGTGACGAGACTCGTGCCACGAGTTCAATGTGGTGAGTGCTGTCGGCGAGGCTACGGCACTGCGGCCCCGCACGTCAGCCGAAAACCCACATTCTTGATCGTCGCCAACGTCCACCGCTCGTCGCGCTGTTGCCGCGCGGATGTAACCGAGCAGATGTAACCGAGAATTCACGTGTTTCGAGCCACTGCACTGGCGGAGCGCCCCATAATTGTTTTGACCACCTACCGCGTCGATCATCACGAGGGGATTCACATGACCAACGCCAACTCCATTTTCTGGGGCGCCATGCGCCAACGCGACGTGCTCGGCGGCCTCGCCGTCTACATCGGATTGAACTCCGCGCTCTTCGCCATCATCATCCTGGCCAGCGATATCTCCTCCAGCGGTCAGGTAGCACTGGCGATCTTCGCGGTGCTGTCCAACTTCCTGGTCTGGCTATGGAATGACGCAGGAATCAAGGATGTGCACGCCTCATCGAAGGACATCACCGGCGACGATGCCGAGACGGCAATCGCGCAAGAGTTCAAGAAAGCTCCCTGGGCCTTCTACCGCGGCATCGTGGTCGTGATAGCGCTCGCAACAGCAGTCTCGGAGCTCTACGCACTGTTCGGCTGATTGATTACCGACCGACGCTCGACCGAGCGTCGGTCGGTAACACCGTTAATCTGACGCCATGCGCCTGACGCCGGTGATCCTGACTATTCCGGCGCTCCTGCTCGCCCTCACCGGCTGCAGCAGTTCAGACGAGACGGATGCCACGACTGACACCGACACAGCTGTCAGCGAGACGGCTTCGGAGACATCCGGCCAGTCATCAGACGAGTCGTCCGGTCAGCCAGACGACGCCTCGGATTCGACAGGGGTTTTCGTTTCTCTCGTCGGCTCGTGCGAGACCGGCACGTGCGATTACCGCCTCAGCAACGCCGAAGGCGGCACCGATGTCTTCGAGGCGCTGGCCGGACGCAAGTCCGTTCGCTTCGAGGTGGATCCCGAGGTCGTGGCGACCTACGAGATCAACGTGCGGGATATCGACGGTGAGGGCGCAAGTTGCACGGCGATCATCACCGGGGGTGGCTTTGATGATCGGCAGCAGCGCTTGACCACCGGCGACGGGCCGACCTGCTCGGTGTCCACGAGCCCGTAACTCATGCCGGCTGCGCGGTTTCACCCTTGCGCGAATGCCGAAACATACTGTTCACGTCCGGGCAATCGAGACGTCACCGACCTGAGGGACTCTTTACCCGCCTCATTTCATTTCCTTCGACGACGGGCCCCTCACCGATAAGCCTCCGGTGAGGGGCCCGTCGGGCGTTGCTCTTCCGCCCACGGCCTCACCGCCCGTTCGGGGGCCATAATCTGCGTTGTGGCGCAACGACTGTCCATCCCACCGTCGACGGGTTATCTGATCGTCAGCGGTTTCGCGATTGCCGGCACCCTGGTCGGTCAACTCGGCGCTACCTCGGCCACCACCTACGCCGCCAAAGGCAGCGGTGGCGTGGAGACCGGCATCTACCTCGCCATCTTGCTGGTGTTTGCAGCACTCTCCACGGCGTACGTGGGACGGATCACGCATCGCTGGGGACGACTACGAGTGTTCTCAACAGCACAGGTCTGCGTTGCCGTGTCGTGGTCCATCGTCGGCGTTGTGGAGATCATCACCAGCGAGAGCCTGTTGGTGATGTGGCTGGCCGCTCCCCTTTTCGGAGTGCTCTTCGGCGTGACGACGATCGTGTCTCCCTTCGTGACCCACGCTTACCTTTCGCAGACATCTCTCACGGTGTCGATGGCTCGGCGAAATATCGCTGCCGGCGTCGGAGCGATGTTCGGTGCGTCGCTCGGTGGCGTGCTTATTCATGCCACCGACCCTGGCGTGGGAATTCTTGCGAGCGGCCTTCTGACCATTCCCCTCGCCGTGTTTCTCCTCGCCCGTCCACCGGCACAAACAAGCGACGATCGACCGACCACGCAGAACTCCGCTCGGGATCTCGTGGAATTACTGCGGTCGAGTCCTCAACTCCGTCGCGTCGGCTTTCTGACCGCGAGTCTGATGATCTGCCTGGTGCCCCTGTTCACGATGATCGTTCCGGTTCTCAACGCCCTTGATACGTCTCCGCTTCCTTCGGGCGCGGGATTGATGCTCGCCGGCGTCGCAGCGGGACGGTTCTTCGTGCCGACTGTCGTGCGGCGGACTTTGAGCACGCGGTCCCAATTTGCCGGGGCCATTCGAGCGTTTACCTGGGCAAGCGGCTTCATGATCGTGTTCGCCATCAGCACTCTGGTGTCCGTTATCAGCGTCGATCTCGTCGTATGGACGCTCATCGGTGTTGGGCTCGGAGCAAGTCGCTTCAGCGCGCGCGCCCTGACGATCGGTGCCGCCGCAGACGCGGGTCCCCCGGGTAAAGACATTTCCGGAGTGGCGGCGCTCGTTCTCATCGGCACCATCGCTTCACCCTTCGGCATGCTGCTGTGGGGTGTGTCCGTGGACTACTTATCTTCACCCACCACGGTGGGGCTAGCTGCGCTCGTGATTCTTGTTATCGCCGCGGTTTTGGCTCGGTCTCGCCCACAGGGCAGCAACAACTGACACCTGTTCAGCGCTGCCTGTCATCGCCGGCTTCCTATCGGGCGAAGCGGCTCCGTAATTCGTCCAACGCGCTGGGGTCAGCAACGGCCTTCATACACAAGGATTGGAAGTACTCCCACTCAGAACGCTCAAACTCCAACTCCGGGAGCCGCTCTCGTCGACCGAAGTTCTCGTACTTCACCTTCACGTCGGCGATCGTGTAGGTGCGTCGGCCGGTCGCAAGGACGGGGATCCTGTTCTTCTTGGTCAGGTCCACTTTCTTGTTGCTTAGCCGAGCGCCGGTGGCGCGGTCGAAAGTCTGCAGGCGTCCGGTGATTTTCACACCCCCGATCCTAGATCGGTCGCCGTCGACTACCCAGCTCTCACACCAGGCGCGCCGAGTCCTTCATCCGAGGACACGATTCGGCTTACGGCGCGATCCAGAGCATCAAAGAACGCGGACACGGATCCCTCCAGTTCGAGATCATCCGGACCCATCAGGGCTTGGTAGGTGCCGTCAGCGAAGGACACCAGCACGGTCGGAGTGCCGAGGGTGCAGGCCGCCACTTCCTCCGGCGAGCGCTCGTTCAGGTGCACGAGGCGAATCGGGTGAGGGAAAGTGCGACAGGCGTCGTCCCAGGCAGCTTTTCGTCGCACAGTGGAGTGCGTGATGTCACATAGGGCGCAGTGCGCGGTGCCGCGCGCTTTGCCCAGGACGTACCGCAGCTCGCCCACAACTCCCCCATCCGCGTGATACACCCCCACGATTCCGCGAATA
>RGQW01000142.1 GCA_010029945.1 Actinomycetota bacterium
GCGCAACGCGTGATGGACGCCGAAGTCGCTCGGGGGGAGCGGCTCATCATGCTCGGCTTCATGAGGCGCTTCGACCCCGGGTACGTCGCGTTGAAAGCATCGCTCGCCTCCGGGGACGTCGGCGAGGCGCTGGTTGTGCACAACATTCACCGCAACGCCTACGCGCCGTACGGCTTGGACACGACCTTGAGCATCAACAACTCGGCTGTGCATGAAGTGGACATCAGCCGCTGGTTGTTGGATGAGGACTACGCGTGGGTGCAGGTTCTTTCCGGGAAGCCCGGCCCGGACGTCCCCGATGGTCAGCAAGACCCGCTATTGATCACGTTCCGGACCACGTCCGGAGTCATGGTCACGATCGAGATGTTCATGACCGCTCGATACGGCTACGAGGTCCGATGCTCCGTCGTCGCCGGTAACGGCATCCTCGACATGGGCGACGGCACCTTTGTCACCCGCACCTCGCAGGGAAGCCGGGGGCAAGACATTCCCGAACTGTGGTTGGGACGCTTCGGTGAGGCCTACCGAGCAGAGATGCAGGCCTGGATCGACGGCATTCGCGGCCTGACCAGCCCCGCGGGCGCCTCCACCTGGGACGGCTTCATGGCGTCCATCTCGTGCCGCGCCGCCGTGGACGCGCTGAAGCGAGGCGAAGCAGTCGAGATTGACGTTCCCGACCGTCCCGCTATCTACCGCAACTAGCTACAGCAACTAGGCGGGTGAGCCCAGCGGAGTGAGCGTCTGCTCGTTCTCCGGCACCTGCAGCGCTCCGGTCATGATGGCCACAGCGTCGTTCATCGAGTGCGTCTGCGGTGTCACGACCGCAGCACGATGACCGAGGCGTTGAACGTGGATACGATCCGCGACCTCGAACACCTGGGGCATGTTGTGGGAGATCAAGATGACCGAGATGCCGCGTTCCCGCAGGTCTTGAATCAGGCTTAGCACCTTCGCGGACTCGCGAACACCGAGAGCCGCTGTCGGCTCATCGAGGATGATCACCTTGCTACCGAAGGCTGCCGCGCGGGCGACCGAGACCGCCTGACGCTGACCACCAGAAAGCGTCTCCACCGCCTGCGAGATGTTCTGCACCGTCATGATCCCCAAGTCCTGCAGGTGCTGACCAGACTCTTGACGCATCCGCTTCTTGTCCATCTGACGGAAGACCTTGCCGAGGAACCCGGGCTTGCGGAGTTCGCGACCGAGGTACAGGTTCGCGGAGATGTCCAGCGCCGGTGCCACGGCGAGCGTCTGGAAGACCGTCTCCACCCCGTGCTCGCGAGCCTCGTGGGTGCTCTTGAAGGCCACCTGCTCACCGGCGACCCACATCTCGCCTTCGTCGGGCAAGTGCGCTCCGGCGAAGCACTTGATCAGCGTGGACTTACCGGCGCCGTTGTCGCCGATGACGGCGAGCACTTCACCGGGGAAGAGGTCGAAGTCGGCATGGTTGAGGCCGACGACGCTTCCGAACCTCTTGACGAGGTTGCGTCCTTTGACGATGGGCTCACTCATGCCTTTACCTTCCTGATCCACTGGTCGACGCCGACGGCCAAAATGACCAGAAGGCCGATGGCTGTCGTTCGGTAGGACTGGTCCACGCCGGCGAGCGAAAGTCCCATCTCGACGGCGTTAACGATGAGGGCTCCGAGGAGCGATCCGATGACGGCGCCGCGGCCACCGAACAGTGACGTGCCACCAATCACCACCGCGGTGATGGTTTGCAGGTTCAGCATGGGGTCGACGTTCGGGCTCGCCGACTGCACACGTCCGATCGTGATGTAGGCGGCGATGCCCATCACCACACCCGCGACGAGGTAGACGCTGAACAGAACCCGCTTGGTGTTGATACCGGTGAGTTGCGCGGCGACCGGGTCGTCACCGACGGCGTACACGTGGGTGCCCCAGGCGGTGTTTTTCAGAATCCAGGCAAACAGCAGGTAGAGCAGGAACATCGTGATGACGCCGATGCTGAAGTTGAACGGGCCGATGGGGAACGACTCGCCCATCAGCTTCATTTCGTCCGGCATCTCCGGGCCCTGGATTGTTCGGGCCTTGAACAAGATCAGCGTTAGCCCCATGAACACGCTCCACGTGCCCAGGGTGACGATGAACGGTGGCAGGTTGAATCTGACGATCAAGAAGCCGTTCACGGCGCCCGCGGCTGTTGCCGCGCAGATGCCGAGGAAGATGGCTACCCAGGGATTCTGGCCGGCGATGGGAAGAACGTTGGACGCTGTCGTGTAGACGGCGAAGTTGGCCATGAGCATCTGGCCGAAGATCATGATCGCGCCGATGGACAGGTCGATGCCTGCGGTCAAAATGATGAGTGTCTGCGCGATGGCGAGGGTTCCGACGATCACCGTCTGCTGAATCATCAGGGAGATCGTGGAGGGGAGAAGGAACCGTTCGTTGACCAGGCCGAAGATGAGCACCACAACGACCAGAACGATCAGGGAACTCAACCAGGGGTAGCGGTGCAGGGTCATCTGCAGGCGCTGAATAGGGCTGCGCTTGACTGCGAACTCTTCTTCGAGGTCTAGATCCGAGGTGGCCTCTGTGCTCACCGGGGGGCCTCCATGTCTGCGTAGTAGTGCGGGTGCCGATTGCTCAGGCGTTCACGTGAGTGTAGGGGTGTTGTGAGGGATTTGCCCGTGTTTTATGTGGCAAAGCCGTCCGTGAAATGCAGCCGAGGGGCAGCAGCGCGTGGCTGCTGCCCCTCGGTGCGTACATGACGCGTGGGGATTTAGCCCCAGGCGTTGTCGATGCAGTACTGAGCCGACTCCTGCGGAGCAGAAGTGACCGTATCCATCGGGTCGTCGGTGCACAGGGTGACACCGGTGTCGAAGAACTCTCCGTTAGCGGAGGTGTTCTCCGGCGGCGCGCCACCGTCGGCGATCGTCTTGATCGCCTCCACACCGAGGCTCGCCATGCGCAGCGGGTACTGCTGCGAGGTGGCCTGGATGCTGCCGGCCTTGACGGCCTCGACGCCCGCGAGACCGCCGTCAACCGAAAGGATGATGACGTCCTCACCCACGGTCTTGCCTGCAGCCTCGAGGGCTACCGCAGCACCGAAGGCGGTGGGCTCGTTGATGGTGTAAACGACGTTGATGTCGGGGTTGGCTGCGAGGCAGTTCTCCATGCCCTTACGGCCACCCTCTTCGTTTGCACCAGTTGCCTCGAGGCAAGCGATCTCGTAATCGCCACCGGCGCCGGTGGTGTACGAACCGCTGTCAGCGGGGCTGGTCATGTCCTCAAGCACAGGAACGTCGATTCCCATACCGGTGAGGAAGCCGTTGGCGCGGCAGTAGTCAACGGAGACGACGCGATCGTCGAAGATCACGAGCTCAGCGATGACGGCCTTGTCGCCATTCAGCTTGCCTGCGGCCCACTGTCCAATCGCCTCACCAGCGAGGCAGTTGTCGGTCGCGAAGGTGATGTCAACAACGTCCGGCGGATCCGTCGGAGTGTCGAGCGCAATGACATACAGACCGGCGTCACGCGCGCGGCTGATGGCGTCATTCACGTTCACGGACATCGGGGTGATCAGGATGCCGGCCTGGCCCTGAGCAATGGCGTTCTCGATCAGGTCGATCTGACCCTGATCGTCGCCTTCTTCGCTACCGGAGCCGACAGTCAGGTCGACACCGGCGGCAGCTGCCGTTTCCTCGGCGCCTTCGATCATGGCGACGAAGAACGGGTTGGTCTGGTCCTTGGTGATCAAGGAGACCGCGACGGGCGCACCGGAATCGGCAGCCGCCGTGTCGTCACCGGCATCGTCACCGGCGTCGTCGGCAGCCTCTTCGGAGGTGTCGTCCGAGGCAGCGTCGTCGCTGCTCGAATCGTCGGAGCCTCCGCAGGCGGCCAGAGTCACGGACAGGGCACCAGCCGCCGCGATAACGGCGAAGGCCTTGCCGCGCTGTGAGCGCTTGAACATATGTATTCCCTTCGAGGGGTTGGAGAAGCCCACCCGTGGCGGGTGAGCCGTGGTCAATCTTCTTGGGCAAGCGGGGAATACGCCAATCGCGACCCCCCACTCGTTACGCAACCGTTACGGCTTTGCGGCTGAAATGGGCGTGAAACCGCCAGGAGCACCTCGGACCGATGGCCGCTGGTAGCGGAAACTCTGCCCACCGGAGGACCGTGGGAGGTGGCGCCAACGGCTGAGCCCGGGCCTGGGACTGGGGCTATTCCGCGGTGCTGCTATTCCGCTATTCCGTCTGCAACTGCCAGGCGCGGGCTCCGCCGGCCAGTGCCGCGGAGTTCGGAACGATCACGACATCGTCACCGAGCTTGGCAAGCACCGTCGGCGTGATGTGGCGGGCGTTTCCCCCGCCCACGTAGAGCCGGTCCCACAGGAACACCGGCCGAAGGACGTCCACCACGCGACCGATGCGCCGGGACCACAAGGCGTCACCGAGACGGCGTCGCTCGTGTTCGCCGAT
>RGQW01000143.1 GCA_010029945.1 Actinomycetota bacterium
CGACCGCATCATCGATGGTGGACGCCCTCGTGTAGCCGAAAGTTGCCGGAATCATGCCTGGCCTCCCTTCGCTGCCTGAATGGTTTTCCAGACCGTCATCGGTGTCGCCGGCATCGCGACGTCGGTGACACCGAGTGGTCGAAGAGCGTCCACGATGCCGTTGATGATCGCCGGCGTGGATGCAATGGTCCCCGCCTCGCCGACACCCTTCGTGCCGAGCGGGTGGGTGGTGGAGGGGGTCTCCGTGCGATGGGTGATGAACGACGGCAGATCTGGCGCCGCCGGAATCAGGTACGTCGACAGGTTCGCGTTTAACGGCAAGCCGTCTTCGTCGTAGAAGGCCCCTTCGTACAGCGCCTGCGCGATGCCCTGCGCGAGGCCACCGTGCACCTGACCCTCGACAATCATCGGGTTGACTTGAACCCCGACGTCATCGACAGCCACGTACTTGCGCACTGTCACCTGTCCGGTCTCGGTGTCGACCTCCATCGCCGCCAGGTGTGTCCCGTGCGGGTAGGAAAAGTCCGCAGGATCGACTGTCGCCTCTCCCTGCAGTGTCGGTTCGACGCCATCGGGCAGGTTGTGAGCGGTGAACGCCTCGAAGGCGACCGCAGCCAACGGCTGTGCCTTCTCCGGGTCTCCCTTGACGGAGAACTGCCCGTCGGCGAATTCAAGGTCACCGGGGGAGCACTCGAGTTGGTGCGCGGCGATGACCGTGGCCTTCTCGATGAGGTTGTCGGCGGCCTTCTTGATGGCCTGCCCACCGACAGCCAGCGAGCGCGACCCGTAGGTGTCCATGCCGTAGGGAGCACGTCCGGTATCGCCATGAACGACCTCAATGTCCTCCACCCCGATACCCAGGATGCTGGCGGCGATCTGACTCCAGGCAGTCTCATGGCCCTGGCCATGCGGAGACGTTCCGGTGATCAGCTCGACTTTGCCGGTCGGAAGCATGCGGATGGTCGCGTGCTCCCACCCGCCGGCCACGTATTTCAGGGCCCCCAGGGTTCGCGAGGGAGCCAAGCCGCACATCTCCGTGAAGGTGGAGATGCCGATGCCGAGTTGCACGGGGTCGCCAGACTCCCGGCGCCGCTGCTGCTCGGCCCGCAACTCATCCATGCCGAAGAGGTCCATGGCTTTCGCGGTTGCGGCCTCGTAGTTGCCGGTGTCGTAGGTGAGCCCCGCCACCGTTGTGTAGGGGAACTCCTCGTGCGTGATCCAGTTCTTCTGGCGAAGCGCCATCGGATCCATGTCGAGTTCCGCAGCGAGTTCATCCATGATTCGCTCGATCGCGTACGTTGCTTCCGGTCGACCAGCCCCTCGGTATGCGTCGGTCGGCGTGGTGCTCGTGAACACTCCCGTGCACTGGAAGTCGTAGGCGTCCATCTTGTAGATGGCCGGGTACATAAACATTCCGAGCAGGGGGGTGCCGGGGGTAATGATCTGCAGGTAGGCGCCCATGTTGGCGAGGAGATCGACCTTGAGCCCGAGCAGTGTGCCGTCCTTCGTGGCAGCGATCTCGATGTCTTGGATCTGGTCGCGACCGTGGTGCGTGGCGACCATGTCCTCGCTCCGGCTTTCGGTCCACTTGACCGGACGGCCGAGCTTGCGCGCTATCTGGGTAACGAGAATTTCCTCGCGGTAGATCTGGAGCTTTCCGCCGAATCCGCCGCCAACATCGGGAGCGACGATCCGCAGGTTGTTCTCGGGGATTCCCGTCACCAGCGCGATGAGGACGCGCAGGATGTGCGGAATCTGCGTCGATGACCAGACAGTTATCTCGTCGCTCATGCCCATGGGCGCCGCGACCACGGAGCGGGGCTCCATGAAGGCGGGAATGAGGCGCTGGTTGATGAAGCGGCGCTTGACGACGACGTCGGCCTTCGCCTTGGCATCGTCGTAGCCGCCACCGAGGTTGTAGACGTAGCACTGGTTCGTGCCGGCGTCTTCATGGAGCAGTGGCGAGTCCGGTGCCAGCGCGGCTTCCATATCCACGATCGCATCCAGCGGCTCGTACTCCACGTCGATGGCCTCGAGGGCGTCCGCCGCATGCTTGGCGTCCGTGGCGAGAACAACCGCGACGCAGTCGCCCACCTGACGCACCTTGCCTTTGGCGAGGGACGGGAAGTCCGGCATGACGATGTCATCGGTGACCGGCCACACGCAGGGAACGGAACCATTCAGGTCACCAAGTTCGTCTGCGCCGTACGCGGCCACGACATTGGGTTGCTGGAGAGCACCCGAGACGTCGAGTTTGGTGATGTTCGCATGAGCGAACGGGCTGCGCAGGATCGCCATGTGCAGCGTCCCCGGCAGCTGGATGTTGTCGGTCCAGTTGGTCCGACCGTGGAGGAGTTTGGCGTCCTCCTTGCGCTTGATGGGGCGACCAAGCGGCGTTGAGGTTTCGACGGTTTCGGTCACTTTGCACCTCCCATGAGTTCAGCAGCTTTCTCCACTGAGCGAACGATGTTGTGGTAGCCGGTGCACCGGCAGAGGTTGCCCTCGATGCCTTCGCGGATCTCGGCCTCGGATGGGTTGGGGTTCTCTCCGAGCAGGTCGATGGTGGACATGACCATGCCGGGGGTGCAGTAGCCGCACTGCAGGCCGTGGCATTCCTTGAATGCGGTCTGGACTGGGTGCCAGTCGTCACCGTCGGAGATGCCCTGGATGGTTGTTACTGCGGCGCCGTCCGCCTGAACGGCGAGAACGCTGCACGACTTCACGCTGCGGCCATCGAGCAGCACGGTGCACGCTCCGCAATTAGAGGTGTCGCACCCGACTACGGTGCCGACCTTTCCTAGCTCTTCACGCAGCCAGTGAACGAGGAGAGTGCGCGGTTCGACATCGCCCTCGTACTGGGTGCCATCCACATTCACAGAAATGTGCTCCATGGATGCCCCTTCCTTCAGATTCGTCATGAGCGGTCGGCGAGAGGCAGGTCACCTCAGCGCACGACCGACCGGTTGTGATGGATCTCACGCTAGGAGCATTTCCGGATCTGCGCTCGTTTTTGATCAGACTCGGGTGAATCGGATCGGGTGGCGAGTGCCCGCACCGGACAGAAATGAGACAAGGCAGACAACTCGGAGCGCAGCTCTGGAGTGTTTGGGGCTGTTGAGGTATTTGGGGTCATTGAGGTTAATGGGATTGTGAGCGTGGGCATGAGGCAGGGCATGTGGCTGGGCATGGGCACAGGCCCTGGTTCGGGGCTGGCCGCTCGGCAGGGGCCTAGTGTTCGGTCTCGTGACGTCGGATGCCCCCACTAAGCCACGGACGCACCTGGTGTGGTCGATCGTCGCGGCAGCCCTGTTCTTCTTGCCCCTGGGTCTGGTTGCGGTGGTGTTCAGTTGGCGTACCGGCGTGTGGAAGCGGCGTGACGACCTCGCCCGAGCTCGCCGGAACTCACGGCTTGCCCTCGGCTTCATCATCGTGACGATCATCGTGGGCGTGCTCGTTTATGGAGGGCTCCTCGGCGCGCTCCTGGCCCTCGGCGCGTTCAGTTCCCCGCAGTAGGCTCCGCGGAGTGGAGCAGTCGCGTCGCACCGAATCCCTCGGAGCCCGTCCCGTCCTCGTGGTGGATTTCGGTGCCCAGTACGCGCAGTTAATTGCGCGGCGGGTTCGCGAGGCCCATGTGTACTCCGAGATCGTCCCCCACTCCATATCGATGGAGGACGTTCGATCGAAGAACCCGTGCGCGATCATCCTCAGTGGTGGGCCTTCCAGCGTGTATGAGCCGCACGCTCCCTCATTCGACAACCGCATCTTCGAAGTGGACGTCCCGGTATTCGGGATCTGCTACGGATTCCAGGCCATGGCTCAGGGTCTCGGGGGTTCGGTCGCTCGCACCGGGGGGAGCGAGTACGGCGGGACCACGCTGACGGTTCGCGCCCCGGGAACTCTGCTGAGCGGCCTACCCGAGACGCAGAACGTATGGATGTCGCACGGAGACAGCGTGGACGTTCCGCCGGCCGGATTCGACGTACTGGCCAGCACTCCTGGAGCGCCGGTGGCCGCTTTCGAGAACATTGAACGTCGAATGGCCGGAGTGCAGTTCCATCCCGAAGTCATGCACACCGCTCACGGGCAGCGCATCCTTGAGCACTTTTTGTGGCAGATCGCCGAGTGCGAACCAACATGGACGATGTCCGGGATCATCGACGAGCAGGTCGCGCGAATTCGGGAACAGGTGGGGGACTCTCGTGTCATCTGCGGCCTATCGGGGGGAGTCGACTCGGCCGTTGCCGCTGCCCTCGTGCAGCGAGCCGTGGGAGACCAACTGACATGCATCTTCGTTGATCACGGCCTGCTGCGAACGGGAGAAGTCGAGCAGGTGCAGCGCGATTTTGTCGCCGCCACAGACGTTCGGCTGGTGACCGTGGATGCTCGGGAGCGCTTCTTGAACGCGCTCGAGGGCGTCGAGGAGCCGGTCGATAGCTGCCT
>RGQW01000144.1 GCA_010029945.1 Actinomycetota bacterium
ACCGGGTCAAGCGAGCCAGCCGAGCCAATCGGAGTATCCGGCGTACCCGCCGTATCCCCCGCCGCCTGCGTACGGGCCTGCGCCACAAACCTCCAACAACGCGGTTGCCGCGCTCGTGCTGTCAATCGTGTCCTGGGTGTTCTGCCCGATCATCCCGGCGATAATCGCTCTGGTCTTCGCCAGCAAGGCCCGCCGAGAGATCCTCGCGAGCAACGGCTGGGTGACCGGCACCGGCCTGGTCACCTCCGCGAAGATCGTCGCCTGGATCAACATCGGATTCTGGGCGGCGATGACCATCGTTTGGATCTTCATCCTCGTTATCGCCTTGATTTCCGGGGCAATCAACACGAACTGACGGATGCCAGAACCCGGGAATCACAACCCGGGATTCACAACCCGGGAACCAGGCCCAGCCGGCACTCACTCCGCCCCAGCAACAGACCGCCCGTGGGGTGGCAACAGGGGGTAAGGGACCCCGGTTTTGACGGAAAATCGACCCCCGGGTACTGTTTCTCCTCGTGCCCGGCCCCGGGCACATCCTGCTGCGTACGGCTTCCCCTCGAAGAGGTGCGCAGGCTCCCTGAGCGGTAGTTCGGGAGACGGGATCCAACCACGATGAGTCGGTTTCGTCGTGCGCCCATAAGGCGCGACACGCCCGACCGCGTGGGTCGGACTCGTAGGAGGGGAAAACGGAACAAAGAGAACGAAGAGTAGGAGAGGCGCCTCGTGCCCACCATCCAGCAGCTGGTCCGTAAGGGCCGCCAGGACAAGGTCTCCAAGACCAAGGCACCTGCCCTGAAAGGCAGCCCGCAGCGTCGCGGCGTGTGCACGCGCGTCTATACGACGACCCCGAAGAAGCCGAACTCTGCTCTTCGCAAGGTGGCCCGTGTCCGCCTGACCTCCGGCATCGAGATCACCGCGTATATCCCCGGTGTCGGGCACAACCTGCAGGAGCACTCCATTGTTCTGGTCCGCGGAGGTCGCGTTCGCGATCTTCCCGGTGTCCGTTACAAGGTCATCCGCGGCGCCCTTGACACCCAGGGTGTGAAGAACCGGAAGCAAGCCCGGTCTCGCTACGGCGCGAAGAAGGAGAAGGGCTAATGCCACGCAAAGGTCCCGCGGGTAAGCGGCCAATCGTCAACGATCCGGTGTACGGATCGCCGGTCGTCACCCAGCTCATCAACAAGGTTCTCCTCGATGGCAAGCGATCCAAGGCCGAGTCGGTCGTCTACGGCGCCCTCGAAGGATGTCGCGAGAAGACCGGCACCGATCCGGTCCAAACTCTCAAGCGCGCACTCGACAACGTTCGTCCCACCCTCGAGGTGCGCTCACGTCGCGTCGGCGGCGCCACGTACCAGGTTCCCGTCGAGGTGAAGCCCGTTCGCAGCACCACCCTCGCAATGCGCTGGTTGATCGGATTCTCCCGGCAGCGCCGCGAGAAGACCATGACAGAACGTCTGATGAACGAAATCCTCGATGCTTCCAACGGCCTGGGCGCCAGCGTCAAGAAGCGCGAAGACACACACAAGATGGCGGAGTCCAACAAGGCCTTCGCTCACTACCGCTGGTAACCGCCCACAAGGCCTGAGAAAGCAACGGAGCTCATAGTGTCCACCGCACTTGGTATCGACCTCGCCAGGGTCCGCAACATCGGCATCATGGCGCACATCGATGCTGGCAAGACCACGACCACCGAGCGGATCCTTTACTACACAGGAATCAACTACAAGATCGGTGAAGTCCACGATGGCGCGGCCACGATGGACTGGATGGAGCAGGAGCAGGAGCGCGGCATCACCATCACCTCGGCTGCCACCACCTGCCAGTGGAAAGACCACACGATCAACATCATCGACACCCCAGGGCACGTGGACTTCACGGTTGAGGTGGAGCGCTCGCTTCGAGTCCTCGACGGCGCGGTTGCGGTGTTTGACGGCGTCGCCGGTGTAGAGCCGCAGTCGGAGACAGTGTGGCGTCAGGCAGATCGCTACAGCGTCCCGCGGATGTGTTTCGTCAACAAGCTCGACCGCACCGGAGCCGACTTCTACATGTGCGTAGACATGATCGTCTCCCGCCTCAATGCAGTCCCGCTCGTGCTCCAGCTGCCGATCGGCAACGAAGCCGACTTCATCGGCGTGGTCGACCTGGTCGGCATGCGCGCCCTCACCTGGCGTGGAGAAACGGCCATGGGCGAGGACTACGAGGTCGAGGAAATCCCCGCCGACATGCAGGCCAAGGCCGACGAGTGGCGCGAGAAGCTGCTCGAGACTTTGTCCGAGAACGACGACGCGGTCATGGAGAAGTACCTCGAGGGCGAAGAGCTCTCCGAGCAGGAGATCAAGGACGGCATCCGTCGCGCGACCCTGGCTGCCTCCGTCACCCCGGTGCTGACCGGAACAGCATTCAAGAACAAGGGTGTCCAGCCCATGCTCGACGCGGTGATCGACTTCCTGCCTTCCCCCATCGACGTCGAGGCTGTTGAAGGCCACAAGATGGGCAACGAGGAAGAGGCGATGACCCGCAAGCCCAGCGAGGACGAGCCCTTCAGCGCCCTGGCTTTCAAGATCATGTCTGATCCCCACCTCGGCAAGCTCACCTACGTGCGCGTGTACTCCGGAACGCTGCAGACCGGAACCCAGGTCCTCAACAGCACCAAGGACCGCAAGGAGCGGATCGGAAAGATTTACCGAATGCACGCCAACAAGCGCGAGGAAATCGACGCCACCGGCGCCGGCGACATCGTTGCTGTCATGGGGCTGAAGGACACCACCACAGGAGACACCCTGTGCGATTCGGGTAATCCCGTCGTGCTGGAGTCGATGACCTTCCCGGAGCCGGTTATCTCCGTGGCGATCGAGCCAAAGACCAAGTCCGACCAGGAAAAGCTCGGTACCGCCATCCAGCGCCTCGCAGAAGAAGACCCAACCTTCCGCGTGAGCACGAACGAGGAGACGGGCCAGACCATCATCGAGGGCATGGGCGAGCTCCACCTCGAGGTGCTCGTCGACCGGATGAAGCGCGAGTTCAAGGTCGAGGCCAACGTGGGCAAGCCGCAGGTCGCCTACCGCGAGACCCTGACCAAGCCGGTCGAGAAGGTCGAGTACACCCACAAGAAGCAGACGGGTGGCTCAGGTCAGTTCGGCCGCGTCATCATCTCGGTCGAGCCGAACACCGAAGAAGGCGGGGGCTACCTGTTCGAGAACAAGGTCACCGGTGGACGCATCCCGCGTGAGTACATCCCATCGGTAGAGAAGGGGATCAAAGACTCTATGCTGCAGGGGCCTCTTGCCGGTTACCCGATCGAGGGTATCAAAGCGCGTCTCTACGATGGAAAGTTCCACAATGTGGACTCTGATCAGTTGTCTTTCGAGATCGCTGGCCGCATGGCCTTCCGCGAGGCTGCCCGTGCTGCAAGTCCTGCCCTGATGGAGCCGATCATGGCCGTTGAGGTGGTGACTCCGGAAGAGTACATGGGTGAGGTCATTGGTGACCTCAACAGCCGCCGAGGACGCATCGACTCCATGACCCCTCGTGCTGACGCACAGGTCATCAAGGCCTTCGTCCCGCTGTCGAACATGTTCGGTTACTCGACCGATATGCGTTCGATCACGCAGGGTCGTGCCATTTACACCATGCAATTCGACCACTTCGCAGAAGTACCGAAGAGTGTCTCCGATGAAATCATCGCGGCGGCCAAGGGTACTTCGGACGACGAGTGATCAACCCTTTATAAACGAACCCCTTACCAGGTAAGACTCCAATAGGTATTCCAACATGGCAAAGGAAACTTTCCAGCGTAATAAGCCCCACGTGAACGTGGGTACGATTGGTCACGTGGACCACGGCAAGACGACCTTGACGGCGGCCATCACGACGGTTTTGGCCAAGCGCGTTGACGGTAACGAGCTTCGTTCCTTCGACTCGATTGACAATGCTCCTGAAGAGCGCGAGCGTGGTATCACGATCGCCACGGCTCACGTTGAGTACGAGACGGAGTCGCGTCACTACGCCCACGTTGACTGTCCTGGTCACGCCGACTATGTCAAGAACATGGTTACGGGTGCTGCCCAGATGGACGGCGCCATTCTGGTGGTTGCGGCCACCGATGGTCCGATGCCCCAGACGCGCGAGCACATTCTGCTGGCCCGTCAGGTTGGTGTTCCTTACATCGTGGTCTTCATGAACAAGGTTGACCTTGTTGATGATGAGGAGCTTCTCGAGCTGGTCGAGATGGAAGTTCGCGAGCTTCTTGACACGTACGAGTTTCCTGGCGACGACATTCCTGTGGTACAGGGATCGGCCCTTGGCGCGCTCAACGGCGAGACGCAGTGGGAAGACAAGATCATGGAGCTGATGGACGCCGTTGACAGCTACGTCCCGACGCCGGAGCGTGATCACGAGAAGCCGTTCCTGATGCCGATCGAGGATGTCTTC
>RGQW01000145.1 GCA_010029945.1 Actinomycetota bacterium
GGGCGAGCGCCATCTCACACGGCCCGTAGGTGTTCGACGACCGGCTGACCTGCCGGTGGAATGGTTACCGCGACGAGATCGAACCGCAACGCCGGCGCGTGGATCGACCGTTCATCGAGCCACGCCAGCGCCAGGGAGCGCAACTGTCGGATCTTCCGTCGGGTCACCGCCTGGGACGGAGTGCCGAAGGCCAAGGACCGGCGCGTCTTCACTTCGATGATGACCAGTGCGTCGCCATCGCGTGCGATGAGATCGATTTCTCCGACCGCCTCGGAGCCGTGGGGCCGCCAGTTGCGATCCAAAATGAGCATCCCCGCATTGCGCAGATGGGTGGCTGCGATCTCCTCGCCGCGTATGCCGAGCGCTCGTTGGTGATCGACATGGTCCGCGGCGGGCATACCGACAGCGTTCGTCACCGTTCGGAGGGCGCGCCAGAGAGCAAGAGACCTCTGTGGACGGAGCGGCCAGGGGTATGTGGACGGTGCTACGTGGGGAGCAGATTCCAACTACGGCGGTGGATCGTCGTTACCCCGTGGGTGGCGATAGCGGACCGATGACCGGCGGTTCCGTATCCAACGTTTCGATCCCATCCATAAACCGGATAGGACACATGAAGATCGCGCATCAGGCCGTCACGTTCCTCCTTGGCCAGGATCGATGCCGCCGCAATGCTGATGCAGGTGGCATCGCCCTTGATGACCGTACGCACCGACCACCGGGCATCCACGGGCGTGATGAAGTCGTGCCGTCCGTCGAGCAGGACACAGCCCACAGCCCTTCGATCACTGATCGACTCCACTGCCTGCGCGGCACCCTCACCGAGCGCCTGCGTGATGCCGACGTCGTCTATTCGCTCGGCCGGTATGTGCACCACGGCAGCATCGATCGCCCACGCGCGGATGGCCGGGCACGCGTCCTGACGTCGCTTCTGACTGAGGGCCTTCGAGTCTCGGATGTCCGTCGGTGGCGTTCCGCAGGTCCGATCCACAGCCACCGCACCGATGGTCACCGGACCGGCGAGCGCTCCCCGGCCGACCTCGTCGACGCCGATCACCACACCTGCCCCCGGCGGCGCCAGCAGTGACCATTCGAGGTCGAGCGTCGGGGCTTGGGGTGTCGCCACTATCCGAGTGCGGGGTTATCGAAGATGGCGGGAACCGACTCCAGGGATAGGCGAGAGAACGGCCACACCACCAAAACGACCCGGCCCACAGCATTTGACTCCGGCACGGCACCTTCGGACAAGTCAAGGTGGTAACGCGAGTCCCGCGAGTTGGCTCGGTTGTCGCCCATCACGAACATCGACGCGGGTGGAACAGTCACGTCGAAGCGGACCTGGTCCGTGCGGCCGACGATGTAGTCCTCATCCAGCGGTACTCCATTGACGACGATTCGACCCTCCGCGTCGCAGCACGCCACACGGTCACCCGCGACACCGATCACTCTCTTGACCAAATCGTCACCGGAATCGCTAGGAAGAACACCAATGAAGGTCAACCCATCCCGAACACGCGCGCGCCAACTATCTCCCACCGGCACAGGGTCCGGAAGCCAATCGCCGGGATCTTTGAAGACAACGATCTCTCCCCGAGTGACTCCCGAAATTTCCGTCGTGATCTTGGACGCGATGATCCGGTCCCCCGGTCGCAGCGTGTCCTCCATGGAGGCACTGGGAACGTAGAAGGCCTGGATGAGGAATGCTCGAAGCAGGGCCGACAAAGCAAGGGCGACCACAACGATGATGACGATCTCGCGAAACCCACGCCAGAACGGGTGGGCGACTTCCTTCTCCCGAGCATGCTTGCCGCGTGGCTTCTTTCCCATCAGGTGATCACATCATCCTCAGCGCAGATCCATCACTCAACAACGCCGACGTCACTCGGTTGTCGCGTAGTCAGGCAAGGGGATGTTCTGGATCCGCGAAATCGGCCACACCACCGTCATGGCTCGACCCACTACCGCGGACTCCGGCACGAAGCCGCCTCCCGGGTCACCCATGTGCGAGCGAGAGTCGGCCGACGCGGAGCGGTGATCACCCATAACCCACAGCATGCCGTCTGGGACTTCGACATCGAAGGGTTGCAGGCTCGGCGCGTCTCCAGGAAACAGGTAATCCTCGACAAGTGGAGTGCCATTGACCGTGAGTTGCCCCTGAGCATCGCAACATGTGACCCGGTCTCCACCGGTTCCGATCACCCGCTTGATGAAGTCGGTCGAGTCGGGGGCGACAAGGCCGAAGGACTGGCCGACCCAGACCAGCGCGCCCGTGATCGGGTCTCGGTCTGGCGCTACCTGAGGCGGAACGAACGACCCGGACCCATCGAAAACGACCACGTCCCCGCGCTCGATATCGCGGACCTTGAACACGGCCCTGTTGACCAGAACCCGATCACCAACCTGCAGTGTGTTCTCCATGGAGCCGGACGGGATGGAGAAGGGCTTGACCAAGAACGTGGTGATGAGAAGGACCACTCCCAGGGCAACGGCAATCGTTACCGGGATGTCCCACCAAGGTTGCCGACCGCGATCGGCCAATGTCAGTTCTCCGAGGTCGTGGGTGCGGCGTCATCCGACGGCGCAGCTTCATCCGTCGACACGGTGTCTTCCGTCGACACGGCTTCTTCCACCGGTGCGGCGTCATCCGTCGACACGGCTTCATCTGTCGGCGCGGCGTCGTCCATTGGTGCGGCGTCGTCGATCGACCCCGCGTCATCCATCGGAGCTGCAGTGGCGGTCGCTGCCGGTGAGTTGTCCCGACGCTCACGGATCTTCGCTGCCTTACCGCGCAAACCACGCAGGTAGTAGAGCTTGGCGCGACGAACGTCACCGCGGGTGACGACCTCGATCTTCTCCACGATGGGCGAGTGCAACGGGAAGGTGCGCTCGACGCCCACGCCGTAGGAAACCTTGCGAACGGTGTAGGTCTCACTGGCTCCGGAACCGGAGCGGGCAATCACGACGCCCTGGAACACCTGCACACGGGTCTTGTTGCCTTCGACGACCTTCACGTGAACCTTCACGGTGTCGCCGGCGCGGAATTCGGGAATGTCGTCGCGCAAAGAGGCGGCGTCGACGGGATCGAGGGTCTTCATCGTTGCTTCTCTTCCTGCAAGCGCCACAAGTCGCCCACGGTTGTGTGGAGTGGAGCCGTCCTCATGCGTCCCTTGTGGCAGACGTCGAACCGGCCGGCCAAGTGTGCCACATCCTCCCCGTACCCCCGCGAACGGGCGGCTCGGACAAGGTGAGATGACTCGATCAGCGTCAGGGATTGGGGAGGTCGGGGCGCCGGGCACGCGTTCGTTCCTCGGCCTGCTGCCTGCGCCATGCGTCGATCCGCGCATGATCACCAGACAGCAGCACATCCGGAACCTCGAGGTTCCGCCAGGCGGGTGGCCTGGTGAAGACCGGGCCTTCCAAGGCAGCGCCGTCGACCTTGCTGAAGGAGTCGTCCACCGCGCTGTCTGCATTTCCCAACACACCGGGCTTCAGGCGAACCGCAGCCTCCACCATGGCGAGCGCAGCGGCCTCACCGCCAGCGAGAACGTAATCGCCTATCGAGTACTCCCGCACACCCGCCCAGTCGTCACGACCGGCGTAGTGCTCGGCCACCCGGGAGTCGATTCCTTCGTATCGTCCGCACGCGATCACGACGTGCTCGATGTCAGATACTTCTGCGGCCGCTTCCTGATCGAATTGATAACCCGAGGGGCTCGGGATAACAAGAACGGGAGGCTGCTCCACAGATGTTCGGATCGCATCCAAGGCTGCACCCCACGGTTCAGGAAGCATCACCATTCCGGGGCCGCCGCCATACGGGGTGTCATCCACGCTTCGGTGCTTGTCGGTGGCGAATTCGCGAAGGTCGTGCACCCGGATGTCAACGATGCCGGCTTCTCGAGCTTTCCCCACGAGGGACAGCTCCAGCGGTGCCAAGTACTCGGGGAAGATCGAAACGATGTCAATTCGCATCAGTCATCGTCTCCTGGCTCCAGGAGACCCTCCGGCGGGGTGATGACGATTCGCTTGGCGCTCACATCGATCTGGGGAACGAACGCGGACACGAAGGGGATGAGCACTTCTCGCTCATCCGGTGTCACGACAACCAGGAGGTCTTGCCCCGGCAGGTGTGAAACCTCACGCACGATGCCGATCACGGCGCCGATCACGACGCCGTCGGAATCGCTGTCAGAATCACTGCCGTCAACAACCACCTCGCACCCTTCGAGGTCGGAGTCGTAGAACTCTTCCGGGTCCTCCGGGCGCTCGTCGGCCGGACGATCGACGCTCACCAGCGCATTGCGCAATTGCTCCACAGCGGTGCGATCGTCGTACCCCTCGAAGGTCACTAGGAGACGGCCGCTGTGCCAGGTAGCAGAAGCGACC
>RGQW01000146.1 GCA_010029945.1 Actinomycetota bacterium
ACCCAGGGTCTGGGCAACGTCATGTGGGTGGTCGACTTCAACCGGCAATCCTTGGACCGAGTGGTTCCAGGGGTGCGCCTCGAGCAGTGGACCGGACACTTCGAATCTGCCGGATGGCACGTCATAGAACTGAAGTACGGCAAGAAACTTCGACGTGCTTTCGCAATGCCCGGTGGCGATGCGCTCAGGTCATGGATAGACGAGATGTCCAATGAGCAGTATCAGTCGCTCTTCGGACTCGCTCCCGCTGAAGTTCGACAACGGTTCTTGGAAAACGCCCCCGAGACGGTGCATCAATTCTTCTCCGGCATGGACGACCACGAGATGGCCGATTTGGTCAAGGATCTCGGTGGCCATGATCTGGAATCGCTTGCCGACGCTTTTGTCGCCTGTGACAAAGAAGTAGATCGACCCAGCGTCGTCTTCGCCTACACGATCAAGGGATGGGGCCTACCGATGGCGGGCAACCCCCGCAACCACTCGGCGCTTTTGACCCCCGAGCAGATCGACGACTTCCGACGCGCTGTGAAGTTGACCGAAGAAGACGAGTGGGACCGCTTTGATGCCGGATCTGCAGAAGGCATCGTGTGCAACGAGCGGCGCGAGGTGCTGCACCGACCGCCGACGTCAGCGCACCTGGACATCGAGGTTCCCTCCCAGGTGGGCGTTCGTTCCACGAAACCCATGAGCACTCAAGAGGCGTTCGGCCGCATCATGGTGGAACTAGCGCGCGACGATTCGCTGCGGCCTTACGTGGTCACTACCGCTCCCGACGTCGCGACGAGTACGAACTTGGGTGGCTTCATCAACAAGGTTGGTGTGTTCAGTCCGGTGGAGAAGCGCCTGTGGTCCGAGGACCCGGTGATGAAGTGGGCAGAAGGCCCGCAAGGCCAACACATCGAACTGGGCATCTCGGAGATGAACCTGTTCTTGCTGCTCGGTCAATTGGGGCTTTCGTGGGATCTGTCCGGTCAACCACTCATTCCCATCGGAACCGTGTACGACCCATTCGTTCTCCGCGGCCTGGATGCCTTCATCTATTCGGTGTACTCCGGATCGCGGTTCATCGTTGCCGGAACGCCCAGTGGTGTGACCCTGGCACCCGAGGGTGGCGCGCACCAATCCACCATCACACCGAGCGTGGGGCTGGAGCTTCCGAACGTCACGTACATCGAACCCACCTACGGTGCCGCCCTCGATTGGCTGCTGTGTGACGCCGTTGGTCGTATCGCGGCAGGAAACACCGATGCGCAGACCGCCGCGCCGTTCGACGATGGCGCCTACTACTTCCGGCTCACCACCCGGCCCATCGACCAGAGCGCCTTCGCGACCGCACGCGAGCGACTCGGCGAGCCGGTGCTTCGTCGCCAGGTTCTGTCCGGTGGGTACCGATTGATCGACGCGTTCACTACCTACGACGATCTCGGGCGTTTTCGGGAGGAAGGACACTCGGTGCCGGTGGTGCATCTGGCAGCCGCAGGGGCGGTCATGCCGGAAGTCCTCGAAGCATCCGGTGAGCTGGCAGAAGAAGGTATTGCTGCGCACGTCATCGACATCACGAGCGCCGATCGCTGGTACCGAGCCTGGCAGCGCACTCTGCGACAAGGGGTACGCACCGCCACCACCCCCAGCGTGCCGGGAGCACTCAGGGGTGCTTTCCCCGATCGTGCGCCCATCGTCACCATCCACGATGGTGCGAGCCACTCGCTGGCGTGGCTGGGCTCGGCGATGGGAGTGGCGGCCGTCAGCCTCGGGGTCGACAGTTTCGGGCAAAGTGGAACCGTTCCGGATCTGTACCAACTGTTCGATCTGACTCCAGGATCCATCGTCAACGCCGCTTTGGGTGTGCTTGAAGTGCAGTCCTGACAGCACGTTCGGTGAGAGCGCAGGTCCTCTCGTCGGGGGTGCGGATCGCAGCCCTGGTGATGCTGGCGTACTCTCGCAAGAACGGCGCCCGCCGTGGATAGCTCGCGCGAGCGACTTTCCTCGAATTGGGCAGGTGCAGGTCAGGCAGAAAGGACTACGCGGTGTCGGCTCTTGTGTGGTGGGCGATCCCTCTCGCCATCACGGCCCTGGCTATCGCCTTCGTCGCGTTGAGATCCCGGGTCGCTGAGCCGGAACCAGACCCGATGGCCGAGCGTCTGCGACTTCGCGAAGCGATGGAACGATCGTCGCGCCCGGCGAAGCGTTCCTCGCGTCGCTCCCCGGATAACCCGCGCTAGTGGCACGTCGGATACCAGGCCCGCGCGAATGGCGGGAGCACGTTCACGACATGGGTCCTCGTGCCCGTGTCGCCCTTGTAAGCGCGATATCGCTGGCCGCCTTGGTGACGGTGGCACTGCTGTTACCGGTGCCGTACGTGAAACTCGCACCCGGACCCACCTTCAACGTGATCGGTGAATCGGACGGAGAACCCTTCCTGTCGATCACCGGCACCACGACGTATCCGGTCAGTGGAAATTTAGATATGACCACCGTGCGCGAGTCGGGCGGCCCTCGAGGCGGGCTGACGTTCGTCGAAGCGATCGGCGCCTGGTTCAGCACCGCCGATGCAGTGGTGCCCCGCGAACTCATCTACCCGGACGACATCACCGGCGACGAAGTGCGCCAGCGGCAGGCTCGCCTGTTCAGCACCTCCGAGTCCGACGCCATCGGCGCCGCCTTGAACTATTTGGAGATTCCTGCAACCACCGAGGTGGTCCTCACGGCCGTGTTCGACGACGCGCCCGCAGGGCAAAGCCTACAGCCGCGGGATCAGGTGGTGGCCATCGACGGAGTAGCGATCGAGCAACCATCCGATGTTGTCGACGCGATTCAAGCCGAACCGATCGGAACGACCTTCGTCTTCGACATCGAACGCAACGGCGAGTCGATCGAGGTCGAGATCACGTCGGAAGAGAATCCCGACCGACCGGGATCCCCGTACATCGGTGCGATAGTCGGCATCTACTTCACACCCGATTTCGACATCGACTTCACGTTGCAAGACGTGGGAGGGCCCAGCGCAGGCTTAATGTTCGCGACGGGAATCATCGACAAGCTCACCCCGGAAGATCTCACCGGCGGTGGCCACGTTGCCGGCACGGGCACGATTAAGCCCGACGGCAGCGTCGGGCCGATCGGTGGCATTCGCCAAAAGCTCGCGGGGGCTCGCAACGCCGGCGCCGAGTTGTTCGTCATGCCCGAGCGCCACTGCGTCGAGGCCGCAGGTCACATCCCGAAGGGCCTGACCGTCGTTCCGGTGGCCACGTTGGATGACACCGTGGATGCAATCCGTTCGTGGGTTGCCGGTGAGCCGACAGTGTCCTGCCCTGCGCAGGACTGATTTGTGTTGGTGTCGTAGGTTCCTCTCGTGACGTTCAACTTCCCCGCGGGGGGTGCCAGCCCAGAAGCTCCTGAGCGGCGACGCGGAGGCGTCTTGCTGCCAACGATCGGTGTCTTGGCGGCCATCGTGGTGTCGTTCGTGCTGTTCACGGGCTTCTACACCGATTGGCTGTGGTTCACCTCCGTCGACAAGCCTCAGGTGTACACGATCTCGATCCTGACCAGGGGTCTGCTGTTTCTCGCTTTCGGCATCGTGATGGCCCTGGTGGTGTTGTTCGCAACGTGGATCGCCTACCGAACCCGGCCAGCTTTCGCCGGGACCACCCCGGAGCAAGCCAGCTTGGAGCGTTACCGGGAGGCCATCGAGCCGTTCAAGGGGCGCCTGCTGCTGGGCTTGACGGTTGTTCTTGGGCTCTTCAGTGGCTTAGCGGCTTCTGGCGAGTGGGGACGGTTCCTGCAGTGGCGCAACGCCACACCCTTCGGGATGACCGACCCGCAATTCGGTCTCGATGTGTCCTTCTACACGTTCGAACTGCCGTTCCTGAGGTTCCTTCTCGGGTTCGCCTTCGCCGCGACCTTCATCGCCCTCGCGCTCGGTGTCGTCGTGCACTACCTCTTCGGCGGTCTGCGTCTGCAGCCGAAGGGCGACCGGGCGACAACGGCGGCGCAGGTCCAAATCTCGATCACCGTGGCCATCTTCTTGTTCCTCAAGGCGATCGCGTACTGGCTCGACCGCTACGACCTCGTTATCCAAAGCAGCGATCTTGCGGGCGGATTCACCGGACTTCAGTACACCGACGTCAATGCAAAGCTTCCCGCGTTGAACATCTTGATGTTCGTTGCTCTTCTTGTCGGGTTGCTGTTCCTGCTCAATGCCTTCCGCCGGCAATGGATCATTCCGCTCATCGGCCTCGGGCTGATGGTGCTCACCTCGGTGATCGTGGGGGGTGTCTACCCACTGATCGTCCAGCAGTTCCAGGTGCGTCCAACCGAGTTAGGCCGCGAGCGCCCGTACATCGAACGCAACATCGAGGCCACACGGACCGCGTACAACAT
>RGQW01000147.1 GCA_010029945.1 Actinomycetota bacterium
TGTTCTCCGTGTCGCGCGGAGATGCCCGAATTCGCCGAGGCCGCGCGGACCTTCGAAGGTCAGGGCGTGACCTTCGTCGGCATTAACGTCGAAGACAACGAAGACGATGCTCGCGCGTTCACTGTGGACACTCCTTACCGCAGCATCGTGGACAAAGACGGAACCCTCCTCGCGCAGATCCCCGACATTCCACCTCGCTCCCTACCAGTGACGGTGATTCTCGACCGCGACGGTCGCGTCGCGGTTCAGATCGTCGGACCCATCGTGCTCGGGACCCTTGAGGACACCATCGCCAGCGTCATCGCATCCGAAGCCTGATCCGTCCCTCGCGCCAGGTGGTAGACATCGCCTGTGGATCTCACCGGGGTTTTCGTTCCCCTCGTCACACCGTTCGACGACTCCGAAAACGTGGACCTCGATCGCGTCGACACCATCGTCGAGTCGATGCTCGCGGCCGGAGTGCACGGAATCGTCGCCTGCGGAACCACCGGCGAGGGGTATTCCCTCTCACTCGACGAGCGCCGCGCGGTGACCTCCCGCATCCACGACGTTGTCGCCGGATCAGTTCCGGTCCTCGGCGCCGTCGGTGGCATGTCTACCGGCCAAGCACTCGAACACGCGGCGGTCGCCTCTCACCTTCGACTCGATGGGCTCATGCTGGCCGCCCCCGCCTACAGCCTGCCGACTCCAACAGAGCTCGCTGATCACGTGTCCACCGTCGTCGCGGCCGCCGGACTGCCGACGGTTCTATACGACTACCCCCAACGCACCGGCGTGCCCTTCAACTTCGACACCCTTGACCAGCTGGCCTCGAATCCCTTGATCGTGGGCATCAAGGAAGCCTCAGGAGATCTCACGCGACCGGGTGAGATCACACGTCGATATGCAGGGGCTATCGATGTCGTGTGTGGTGCCGACGCAGCGATCGTGGAGTTCCTCGACGCCGGGACCCGATGCTGGATCGGCGGCATCGCCAACCTTCTCCCCGTCGCCCACGTCGCCATCCTCGATCCGAGCTCACGCACCGACGCCTACAACTCGATCGCGCCGGTGTTGACCTTCATCGAGGCGGGCCAGTACAACGCGAAAGTAAAGGCCGGCATGGCACTTCGCGGACTCGATGTCGGCAAGCCCCGCGGGCCAGTGACGGCGATCGACGACGTCACCCGCAACGAACTCCACGCACTACTCGACGCAGCGGGCGACTGGGCGCCCGCGCTGACCACCGGTTGACACATGAACATCGTCGTCATCGGTGGCGGAATCATCGGGACCAGTTGTGCTGCGTTCTTGGCTGAGCGCGGAGCCACCGTGACCGTCGTCGACGCGGACAAGCCTCGCTTCGGTACGTCCATCGGCAATGCTGGACATGTCGTCGTCAGCCACTCGATTCCCTTTGCCGCACCCGGGATGGTGAAAAGTGGTCTTCGCTCCCTGCTCACCCAGGACGGCGCGTTCGCTCTGTCGAATCGACCCGGCCAAGGAACTCTCGACTGGCTGATGGGCTTCGCGCGCCGCTGTACCGAAGCCAACGTCGCCACCTTCCACCCCGGACTCGAAGCAGTCCTGAAACGAAGCGCAGAACTCTTGCTCAGCGACGGCGCATTGGACATCAATACCCGCGGACTCTGGCAAGTGTTCACCGGAGCCGGAGCCAGCGAACGTGCCGAACGCGAAGCCGGACATATGCGAACCCACGGCGTGAGTGTCCGAGACATCGACGAGGCCGAATTGCGAGCCGAACCAGGACTGACCGACAACGTCAACGCCGCGATCGAACTCACCGACGATCTCGGGCTCGACCCTGCCCTCTTGTGGATGCGCATGCGTCAACGCGGAGAAGACGCCGGTGCCCGTTGGGTGACCGGCGTGGTGACGGACGTTCGATCATCCCCCACCGTTCGGACAGCCGACGGCGACGTCACCCTCGACGCCGACGCCGTGATCCTCGCGGCCGGAGCGTGGTCCCCCGCGGTGGCCCGATCACTCGACGTGGACTTGCCGATTCGGGCAGCGAAGGGTTACTCCGTGACGCTGCCGCGCACCGACACCGCTCCCACGCGGCCGATGCTGCTGATGGATCAACGCACCGCCGTGAATCCACTGTCCGATGGGTTACGCCTGAGCGCCCGCTACGAAATCACCACACCTGATGATCGCGACATCGTCCAACACCGAATTCCCGCACTGATCGACCGTGCCCGAATCGCCCTCGACCTTCCGACCGCGCCAGAATCCGTGCAGCCGTGGACCGGCGTCCGGCCCGCATCGATCGACGGCGCCCCCTACATCGGACGCCTCCCCCAGCGCGGGGCGCAACCGGTGTTCGTCGCTACCGGGCACGGCATGATCGGCACCGCCATGGCCGCTGGAACAGCCGATCTGATGACCCGACTGGTCTACGCAGAGCAGATCAGCGATGCAGAGGCGCGCCTCGGGCCGCAGCGACTATTCGCCTAGCATCGAGCGGTGGAATCGATCCGCACCTGGCAGTGCGTGGACTCACATACCGAGGGCATGCCCACGCGGGTCGTCGTCGGCGGCGTCGGCGTGCTCCCGGGATCGACCATGGAAGAGCGACGTCGATACATCATCGAGCAGGCCGATGACCTGCGCACGTGGCTGATGTTCGAGCCCCACGGACACGCAGCAATGAGTGGCGCGATCCTGCAACCTCCCACCCGCCCGGATGCCGACTGGGGTGTCGTCTACATCGAGGTGTCCGGCTGCCTACCCATGTGTGGTCACGGAACTATCGGGGTGGCGACGGTTCTTGTGGAAACGGGCATGGTCGAGGTGACCGAACCACAGACCGTGATTCGTCTGGACACCCCCGCCGGACTCGTCATCGCGACCGTCGAGACCGAGGGCACCCGCGCCCGAGCCGTCACCATCGAGAACGTCCCAAGTTTCGTAACCGAACTCGATGCGGCCGTAGAGGTGCCCGGACTGGGCACGGTGACGTACGACATGGCCTTCGGAGGGAACTTCTACGCGATTGTTGATCTCGACACGATCGACACAGCGCCTGACTTCGGTCCACAATCCGGCGACGCACTTCTCGACATCGGCATGCGCATCATGGATGCGATCAATGCTCACTCCGCTCCCGTCCATCCGGAGAATCCGGCCATTGACCACGTGCACCACGTGCAGTTGGTCGCACCCGGCAGCACCGCGCAGCATTCACGGCACGCGATGGTCATTCACCCGGGCCAACTGATCGCTCGCGGTGAGATGACGATCGGCGAGGAACTCACCAACGAGTCGATCATCGGCACGCACTTCATCGGCAGGGCCGTCAGAAAAACAACCGTTGCCGACTACCCGGCCATCGTCCCCACCATCACCGGGCGCGCCTGGATCACCGGCACCTCCCAGCACATGCTCGCACCGGACGATCCCTTCCCCCGAGGATTCCGGCTGTGACAGCCGAGCCGACTCGCGCAGCGCCGCTCTCGCCGCACCCCGAGCGCCTCGCACCCGAGCAGCCGCACTACGCCGAGATCATGCACGCCCACGATGCCGCGTGCGAGCGCGGAGAATTCGGATACCTCGATCCACGGACCGGCCTTTTCGTCATGACAGCGACTTTTCATCTCGACCGCGGCCAGTGCTGTCACAATGGGTGCCGGCACTGTCCGTACCTAGGAGCCGGGGAGGGTATATGACCGTTCGACCCTTTCTCGCCGAGCGTCCACGCGAATATGCGCCGACACCCCCGGCGATCAACCGTCGTGACGCACCGGCCGGTCTGCCGCCTGGACCGCGAGCGAAGGTGCCCGGTAAATTGCTCGTTCGGTTCCAACGGGACACCCCGTCGTTCTTGTTGGACCTGCGCAACCGCTACGGGCCAGCGTCCTCGTTCTTTCTCGGAGGGCAACTGTTCCTGGGCATGTTCTCCCCGGCCATGGTGCACGAAATCACCGTCGCGCAGCAGAGCTCGTTCATCAAGGGCGTGGGATTCGAGCGCATGCGCAAGGTTCTCGGCGCCGGTCTCTTGACCAACGAAGAGCCGATCCATCTTCGCCACCGGCGCATGATGCAGCCGCCCTTCCACAAGGCCCGGCTCGATGCCTATGCCCAGGAGATGTCTGCGCTCTCGCGCGCCACCGTCGAGTCCTGGCAGGTCGGCTCCACCATCAAGTTGGCGCCGGAGATGATGCGCCTGACTCTGCTGATCGTCGCTCGCACGCTCTTCGGTACCGATGCCGATCGCCACACCGATCAAATCGCTGAGTCCATGGAGATCGCCATTGATCGCATCGAGCGAACCATGCTGCCCGGCCTAGATCGACTCGACTCCCTGCCCTTGCCTTA
>RGQW01000148.1 GCA_010029945.1 Actinomycetota bacterium
GACCTTCGGTGCAGCTCTGTAATACGAACGGATCGTTTCCCGCTTCACTTCCTGGTCATTTTTGTAGAAGACTCGATCGACGTCGATGGTGAAGCCTGGGATGCCTGCTTGCGGGGTGCACCCATCCTTTTTCTTGCGATAAATCTTCTTGGGTTTCCGAATACTGTTGCGTTCGCCGAACTCAGCATCGATCTCGTCGTAGATCTTCGTTCCCCAAAAATCGACCGTCATCGACGAGTTGGTCATGCCCGTTGTGATCACTACCGGATACGGACTGTCGTTGCGGAATTGCATATCGAAGATTCCCCAGGCGACGGTTGCTTCCAGACCCGGCTGGTACCGAGAGATATACACCGAGTGGGCCCGCGTACTCACCCGTTCCATGCCCGCGAAGAAGGCTGCCGTCCACACCGCGGTCGTTGCAGCGGATACGCCACCTCCCAGGGCCTCTTCGAAGACACCTCCGGGGCCGATGATGGTGCCCACGGTGTATCCGTTCTCCTCGGTTCTCTCCAAGATGGTGTCGTTCATCGAGAACGTGTCTCCGGGCATCAAAACGGTGCCGTTGACGTACTCCGCCGCTTGGCCGATGTTGGTCACCCGGTAGGCCGCATACCGAAAATTCTGGGTAAAACTCGACAGTTGCTCCTGAATGTTCAAAGCCACTGCGTCAGCGGTGGTGAATTCCGGCTGTCGCTGCCCCTCGGTCACGACAACTTCGCGGACTCCTCCGTCTGACACGTCTTGATCGAGAACCGTGAGGACCTTGGCCGCCAATTCATCGTCTTCCACCCCGCCGCCGGCCCTGCTGGGGACGATCTTCAACTCTCCGTTCTTCTTAACCTTGAAGCTCGCATCTCGCGGAACCTCAGAACCCTCGAGGTCATCTTCGATCGACTCGTACAGCATCGGTCCGTCGAGGACCGGTTCGTAGTCGTCTTGCACCACCGTGAAGGTCAACGCATCACCGATAACTTCGGCGGGAATCTCCGCAACCGCTGAGCCAGCCGCCACCTTGACCGGGCCGGATACAGCCGCGAGGGCGAACGTGTTCGCGGCATCCGCGTTCGCCACCGTCACCGTCGGCTCTTCGATGATCACCGGCAAGTCCTGCTTTTCCCGAGGTTCCAAAATCGACGTCACGATTGCGGTGCGGGCCGCTTCTTCGTCGACGCGTCGTCCCTGCTGCCCCGGTGTGTACTCCACGGTCGTTCCCTCGACCGCGAGCGAAGACTCCACGGGAAGGGTGGTGACGAGTCGATCGAACGCTCCCATCTGACGGTTGAGTTTGTCCTCTTCGACGATGATCACCGGCTCGACATCAACACCCTCACCGGCGAAGAAGCGCGAGAAGGGATTCAGGTTTCGAGTAACGAGCGGCTCCACGGTTTCCACCGCGTTGACCCACACTCCCGCCTGACGCGGCTTGACGATGATCACCTGGCCGTCGTTATCGAACTCGAGAGGTTTCGCGGCCGGCTTGGCTACCTGCTGACGCACCTTCACGACAGCCTCGTCGCGCGTCAGCCCCCCGATATCGACACCGTTGACCGTTGTATTCGCCGGGACGGTGGGCCCGCTACTGGCGACGAACGCGGCTGCGCCTACCCCTACTGCCACGATGGCGGCAACCGAAACTCCGGCCAGGATCCAATGCTTTCGCGTGGGTCGCCAACGACGGCGATGCGACTCCGACACGGACCCCTCGTCTCCCCAGCTCATGGGCGGCCCCGAAAAGGGAGCCACGCGGCGGACACCGGGCCCGCGAACTGCCCTGATGGTAAGCACGCGGACCCCTGCATTCCAAACCGATCGGCTCGTCGCCTTCCCCCAGACTGCAGCCTCTCCCGCAGGATCGGCATCATCGAGAGCACCACGGTGCTCAGGCCGAGCTCGGGGTGATGGGCGAAGGGCCTCAGACGCTGGGGGTTTCCCGCTCAGACGGCAGATTGGCTGAGTCTTGCGGGTTCGGCCCGTTCACGCGCATAGGCCGGGCAGGCAAGGTCGCTGCGGCTGATCCGAGAATCGCACCACCAAGCAGGTACGCCCACTGCCGCGCACCACTACTGACCGCAATGTCTCCACCGGCTGTTTCGCTCGCGAGAAAAATCGTCACGACGATCCAGCCGGCCACAACGAGCCAGGCCGCCGCACGAGAGGACGACGCCAACGCGACGCCCCGAATGGACGCGATCAAGACCCCGAGAACGATGAGTACGCCCCACGGAATGACGAGGTACCGATCGGAAAAAATCAGGATGGATCGATGCGCCTGAACGAAGCCACCGAGCAGACCGATCAGCAGACCGACTCCGAGCCCACCGAGCAGCGGTGCGGCCTTGCGGACAACTGTCACTCGCCAATCCCGGCGAAAAGGTCCGTCTCTCGACCCTCGCGAGTGTCCGGCACCGGCGTACCTCGCACGAGGCGAAAGTACTCCGTACCCATCGCCTGGGACCCGAGGTTGTTGGATAGCGCGAAGAAGCCTCCGTCGACCGTCACTTGGGTCTTGTGGGCCGCCAACGCCGTCATTTTTGTATCGAGGAATTCGGTCGCATCGACGGCCGTCGTGATCAGCTCGTCATCGCAGGCGAACGGCAGGTCATCGGGATCCATGGCGGCAAACTCGTTGTCGGAGTCGACCTCACGAAGCGTCATGATTCCTTCTCGGATGACGCTGCGCGGGAACGCCGTCCAGTACACCTTCGACACGCTCCACGCCGCCCCGAGATCCGGCCGGAACGACGGCGACTCCGCCAACGCAACGGCGTAATGCGTCACGCGGTGAGCCTGGATGTGATCGGGGTGCCCGTAGCCTCCGAAATCGTCGTACGTCACGACAACCTGCGGCCGTACCTCGCGAATCACCTGCACCAGGTCGCACGCAGCGGTGAGAAGATCTGCCCGCCAGAAGCAGTCATCGCGATCGTTACTGGGCACACCCATCATCCCCGAGTCGCGGTACTTGCCCGCTCCCCCGAGGAAACGATGATCGCTCACGCCGAGGATCGCCATCGCGTCTGCCAACTCACCAATGCGATGCTCACCGAGGCTGTCGTCCTGGTCAGCCGCGAGGTGCTGCAGGTCGGGGACGAGCACTTCACCTTCTTCTCCGAGCGTGCACGTCACCAGCGTTACCTGAACACCCTCGGTCACGTACTTGGCCATGACCGCTCCCGTTCCGATCGTCTCGTCATCGGGATGCGCATGGACGAGAAGAAGGCGGCGGTCAGGCATCGTCATACCGTCAGGCTACTTGCGCGGACGTGGCTCCTCACTCTCCCGTCGACTCGGGCACGATAGGGCGATGACCGGACCGGACACGGGGGCGCGCGCCAAAGCGCTGTCCGATGACACCGCCACGAGTTTTCCGCGACAAAGGGCCATCACCCGCGGATTTCGGCTCGGTGCCCCGCGAAGCGTTCGGATCGCCCGGCGTCCAGATGGACTGGCGCGCGTGTTCTTCATCCGAAGCCGTGATGGGCGCACAGCAACCGGCGACCTGTGGGTGGCCGATCAGGGCGACGGGTGGCAGGAACGACTGCTCGTCGACGGTGCATCACGGGGAACCGACGGTGAACTGCCGGCCGCTGAACGCGCCCGACGCGAGCGCCTGCGGGAAGTCACCGCCGGAATCACCACGTACTCGCTCGACCGCACCGGATCTACCGCTGCATTCGCAGTAGACGGCACTCCGTATGCGGTGAATGTGGACGAGGAATCTATTCGCACCGTCGCTCACCCAGGACCCGTCGTCGATCCGCAGATCAGCCCGGACGGCACCCACGTGGCCTTCGTTCATGATCGCCGCGTCTGGTGCGCGAACATCACCAGCGACCACGCCTCGCCGCTGACACCGGTGGAAGACGAGGCCATCACCTGGGGGTTGGCCGACTTCATCGCCGCTGAGGAACTCGAACGACACCGCGGCATGTGGTGGATGCCTGATTCAACGCGACTGATCGTTGAGCGCGTCGATGAATCCGAGGTCCAGACTCGCTGGATCTTCGACCCCGCCCAACCGGAGCGCGAACCTGTGCCGCACCGGTACCCGTCGGCGGGGACACCCAACGCGAGCATCTCTCTGCACCTCGTTGCGTTGGACGGAACCATCCACGAGGCGTCGTGGGATACCGACACGTACTGCTACCTCGCGAGCGTCCACGTCGG
>RGQW01000149.1 GCA_010029945.1 Actinomycetota bacterium
TTCCTCGCTGTCAACGGAATCGAGGACGAGGGCAGCCGCGTCGTGTGATTCCAGATCCGGAACCGCGTCGCCGAGGGACGTGCTGCGGGAGTGCACCTTCGATGCCCGAAGCAGCGCCGGCAGATGTTCGGGGATGCCGTCCGCCACCGACGCGCGCCCCTTCTCTTCGGCCTTCAGCGCATGCCAGTTGGCTTCCACTTGCTCGGCAGTGTCCGCATCGACGTCCGCGAAGACGTGCGGGTGGCGCCGGATCAATTTCTCGACGATGCCACGAGCGACGTCGTCTATGTCCCAGCCTTCCTCCCCTCGCTCCTGGGCGATACGGGCATGGAAGACAACCTGCAGCAGAAGGTCACCGAGTTCCTCGCGCAAGCCGGAGTCATCGCTGCCTTCGATCGCCTCGACGGTCTCGTAGGCCTCCTCGACGAGGTACTCGACGAGACTCTCGTGCGTTTGGCGTGCATCCCACGGGCAGCCACCCGGTGATCGAAGTCGATCCATTACCTCGATCAGGTCGAGGACGCTCTCCCCGCGCTTCGCCATGTATCCGATTTCCGCGTGCGCGTCCGGTCAGGAAATCTGAATCGGGACGGACAAATCGTTCGGGGGTGGGCCCACCAGCAAACCGGCCGGGTCCCACTGTCCGTAGCGTGGGCTCACCGTGGTGCCGACTTCCTCGCTGTAGGCGGCAACGGCCGTGAAGATCGCAGACGATTGAGTCTCTGGGGTTCCGCTCGGGTCGAACAGCACGCCCATCTTCTGCGCCAAGAGGTTCACGCGAAACAACTCGTCGATGTCGTCGGGTGCGAGGTCCTGGGCCAGCAGAGTGTTCTGGAACGCTTCGCGCCCCCCGGAGGCCTCGACGTAGTTCGCGATGGTCGCGTCTAATTCCCCCTGCGTGACGACAACATCGTTCTCGGCTGCCAGCTGCTCGACGAGTTGAGTCGTGATCATCCGATCGAGGGTGGTCACCACCAGGGCTTCGGAGGCCGAGTCGACCGGTCGCCCCTGCGCGCGCAGCACCTGCTCCACCTGCTCGGTCAGGTCACGTTCGGAGATTCGCTCGCTTCCCACCACCGCAGCAGCTCCCGGAGTGGCGGACGCGCAACCACTCAACACGAGAACGCTTGCGGCGACCGCTGCAAGTACGCCCGCTCTCCGGCTATTCACCCTCGACCGCTCCATCCTTCGTCTTCTGCTGCGCCGGGGCGCCTCGAACCACTCCCACAAGTTCGTCGGCCCACGACAGCAAGTCCTGGTCCTTCAACGCGGCCGCTCCGATAGCGGTCCGTACCTATCGACAAGTTCAGCAGCAACGTCGTCCACCTGCTCGTCGCTGCGGGCGTCTGCGAGTCGCTTGTACGCCTCGAGGCGAAGCCGTTCCGCCGGCACGTACTGCTCAGGCAAATGCGCGGTTATCGGCAGTTCGACTTTGACCTCGGGTGTTTCCTCGTCTCCCGCGCCCGCACCGGCTTTGTGCTCCGCGAGAGCCTCACCGACAAGGCGGACGTACAAGTCGAAGCCGACGTCGGCGATGTGACCACTTTGCTGACCCCCCAGCAGGTTGCCTGCACCTCGGATCTCCAAATCCTTCAGGGCGATCTGCATACCGGACCCAAGATCTGTTCGTTGCGCGATCGTCGCCAGCCGTTCGTGCGCCGTTTCGGTCAGTGGCTTATTGGGGTCATACAGCAGATACGCGTACGCCCTCTCCCGGCTGCGCCCGACGCGACCACGAAGTTGGTGCAGTTGAGACAGGCCGAAGGTGTCCGCCCGGTCGACGATCAACGTGTTGGCATTCGCGATGTCGATCCCGGACTCGACGATCGTCGTGCACACGAGCACGTCGATGTTCTTGTCCCAAAAATCGACGATGACCTGCTCGAGTCGCCCCTCGGCCATCTGACCGTGCGCGATGGCGACACGGGCTTCCGGCACGAGATCCTGAACCCGTCGCGCTGCTCGCTCGATGGACTCGACCCGATTGTGAACGAAAAAGACCTGACCATCGCGCAGCAACTCCCGACGGATCGCCGCTGCGATCTGCTTATCGTCGTACGGGCCCACGTATGTCAGGACCGGATGCCGCTCTTCCGGCGGTGTTTGAATCACCGACATTTCTCGGATCCCGGTGACCGCCATCTCGAGCGTTCGCGGAATCGGCGTCGCCGACATGGACAGCACATCGACGTTCGCGCGCAGGGCCTTGAGGTGCTCTTTGTGCTCGACTCCGAACCTTTGTTCCTCATCGACGATGACGAGCCCGAGATCCTTGAAGCGAACCTCCGGAGTCAGCAATCGATGCGTCCCGATGACGATGTCAATCGATCCGTCGGACATGCCCGACAGCACCGTGGTCCGTTCTTTGTCTGCCGTGAAACGAGACAGCGCCGCGATCCGCACCGGGAAACTGGCGTACCTCTCGCTGAATGTCGCGAGGTGCTGTTGGACCAGGAGGGTCGTCGGCACGAGGATCGCGACCTGCTTGCCATCTTGGACGGCCTTGAATGCGGCCCGCACTGCAATTTCCGTCTTTCCATACCCGACATCACCACAGACCAGTCGATCCATCGGCGTGACGCGCTGCATATCGACTTTGACCTCATCAATACAGGCCAACTGATCTGGCGTCTCGACATACGCGAACGCATCTTCGAGCTCTCGCTGCCAGGGAGTGTCCGGTGCGAAGGCGTGGCCGGTGCTCGCCTGCCGGGCCGCATACAAGCGCACCAGCTCACCGGCGATTTCTCTGACCGCTTTGCGCGCTCTGCCCTTCGTCTTCGCCCAATCACTCCCCCCGAGGCGATGCACGCTGGGCGATTCACCCCCCACGTACCGGGTGATCATGTCGAGTTGGTCCATCGGGAGAAACAGTCGATCCGCCGGTTGACCGCGCTTACTGGGTGCGTACTCGATGATCAAGTACTCCCGTTCGGCTCCCTGCACTGTTCGTCGCACCATTTCGATGTAACGACCGACACCGTGATGCTCGTGCACGACGAAATCCCCGGTTGCCAAGGTCAATGGGTCGATGGTCTTGCGACGACGACTCGGGAGACGCTGCCCATCGGTGGTGCTCGTGCGCTGCCCGAGCAGATCTCCCTCGGTGATCAGCGCGAGAGTCGGCAGAACGAAACCCTGGCGACAGTGGCTGCGAACCAAGCGCACGACCCCATCCGGCGCACTCGTCACCTCGTCTTCGATTCTGGATGGGATGTCGCTGTGGGCCATCTCCTCACCGAGCCGCTCGAGGGGACCTTTCCCTCCAGCCGTCACGATGACGTTGCGTCCTTCCGCGAGCCACCCGCGGATGTCGGCGAATGCTTCGTCGGAGTCGCCCCGATACTCCCGAGGAGCGCGGGCGCCGAGGTCCACATCCGGATCTATCGAGGGCAGGGGGTTGAGGGTCCACCATCGACATCCACGTGCCCCGGCGTTGTCGTGCACCTCGTCCAACGTCCGGTAGGCGGCGGGTTCGATGTCGATCGGTACATCCGCGCCAACGGCTGCGCTGTGCCATCCCGCTTCGAGGAACTCCAGCGCGGTCCGCATCACGTCCGACGCCCGGGCCGCGACGCGCTCCGGCTCGCTGACGACGATCTGTGTTCCGCGTGGAAGAAGATCAACGAGGGTGACCATGGACGCATCGAGAAGTGCGGTCAGGGACTCCATGCCTTCGACCGGGATTCCTGCGGCGATCTTCTGACACATCTCCGCTATCCCCGGAGCACCGATCGCTAACTCTCGGGCTTTTGCCCTCACGACGTCGGTGAGCAGTAGTTCTCGAACCGCGGGGGCTAGTAGTCCGTGCTCGAGTAGATCGAGGGATCGTTGATCGGTGACCGAGAAGTGCCGAATTTCTTCGACGTCGTCCCCCCAGAACTCGATGCGGACGGCGTGCTCCTCACTCGGCGGAAAGACGTCCACGATGCCTCCGCGCACCGCGACCTGTCCACGTCGCTCGACGAGATCGACGCGCTCATACCCGAGTCCGACGAGGGCTTCGACGCACGCCGTCAGATCGACGCGGTCACCGGCTCGCACGCGAACCGGAGCGGCCTCGATCACCGAGGACGAGATCGGCTGAACGACGGCCCGAACGGACGCCACGACTACGTCGACGGGCAGCAGCAACGGATC
>RGQW01000150.1 GCA_010029945.1 Actinomycetota bacterium
GCATAGGACTCAAAGAGATCGGCGGCCATGCCGGCGCAGTCACCCACATTGTCACCGACGTTGTCCGCGATCGTTGCTGCGTTACGCGGATCGTCCTCGGGAATGCCCTGCTCCACCTTGCCGACGAGGTCTGCACCGACGTCGGCGGCCTTCGTGAAGATGCCGCCACCGACACGCATAAACATGGCCAGAAGCGCGGCGCCGAAGCCGAAGCCCTCCAGGACCTTGGGGGCCTCTCCCGCGTAGACGAGAACGACAAGCGCGGCACCGAACAAGCCCAGACCGACGGTAAACATGCCTGCCACGCCCCCGGTACGGAAGGCGATGCGCATGGCGCGCTGCTCGCCGGCATCCTTGGCGGCCGCGGCTACGCGCACGTTGCCTCGCACGGCGAGCCACATACCCATGTATCCCGTGATTCCGGAGAACACCGCGCCCACGAGGAAAAAGATGCTGCGGCCGATGCGCTCGGTGTTTGTCTCCGCTGGGAGTAGGAACAGCAGGAAGAACACGACGACGGCAAATATCGACAGGGTCTTGAACTGACGATTCAGGTAAGCGGCGGCGCCCTCTTGCACGGCAGCGCCGATCTCCTTCATGCGCTCGGTTCCCTCGCTCGCCGCGAGAACCTCGCGGACAAGGATCCCTGCGACGACCAGGGCTGCCAAGCCAATGACGGCCACTATTCCCACGAGAACGACGTTGTTCCCGGTCAACTCGATCATTTCTCTCCTCAGTGTCAGCTGCGGCAGTGCATCCCGTAGGGAATCCGCGCCCGCCTCGCAATCCGGCGAAGTCTACGCAAGAGCAGCCGCGAGTGTGGCCCGGGTCGCGCAACGAGTGGCGCTCGTACAGTGGTCTTCACCACACGCCCGATATGTCAGGAATCGAGCAGGGGGTCCAATTCCTCGTGAATGGGGATGACGACGTCTAAACCCGTCAGTTCGAAGACCTTCAACACCCGGGCAGAGGTGATGACCAGATCGAGGGTTCCGTCGGCTTCCCGAACGTGCTTCAACGCTGTGACGAAGACCCCGAGGCCGGTCGAATCCAGGAAGGACACATCGCGGAGATCCACAATGACGCGGGCTCCCGGCGCGATGGCCGCCTCCACAGCGTCCCGGACGGTGGGAGCCGTGTGAGCGTCCACTTCACCGGCCACTGCGATGACCGAGGCCCCCTGCACGTCTCGGCTATCGACCCGAAAGGCACGTGGCTCGGGAACTGAGGTGTCGGTCATGGCTCAACTCTGACACACGCTGAGGTCACAATGAGGCGGTGTCGGAACACTTGGTCGAATCCGCGACAGAGCACGCCTGGAGATCTCTTCGGCCCGAAGCCGTTCGACACGTGCTGCACCTGGCAGCCGCGCCCGGGGCGACGGCTCCCTGGCCGTCGTGGGTCCCACCCTCGGCGATCACCGCATGGCAGGGCCAAGGAATTGAATCCCCCTGGGTGCACCAGGTCGACGCGGCGCAGGCCGCCGTGGCCGGCTCGCACGTCGCCATCGCCACGGGAACCGCATCGGGAAAGTCGCTCGCCTACACGATGCCGATCGTTGCCGCCGTCATGGATGACGACCGATCCGCGCTCTCAGATCCCTGCGCCCTGTATCTGGCACCGACCAAAGCACTGGCGAACGATCAGGCACGCGCCTGGCGTGACCTCGCACTACCCGGAATCCGTGAAGCTGTTGTCGATGGAGATAGCAACGCAGATGACAGAGCGTGGGCCCGCAGGCACGCAAACGTCGTTCTGACGAATCCCGACATGCTGCACTACTCACTTCTTCCCGGACACGAGCGATGGTCACGGCTGCTTCGCAACCTGCGCTACATCGTCGTTGACGAAGCGCACGCCTACCGCGGGGTATTCGGAGCTCACGTCAGTCTCGTCCTGCGCCGACTCCGCCGCCTCGCGGAACATCACCGCAGCAGTCCGGTAGTGATTGCCGCGTCCGCAACATCCGGTGCGCCCGAACGATCAGTCGCACGGCTCATCGGAGCACCCGTGACTGCCATCACCGAAGACTCCTCACCCACCCCTGAGCGGACAGTCGTTCTGTGGCAATCACCCACAGACGATGGTGGCTCGTCCGCGACACGGGACGCCGCAGCGTTGACCTCGGTCGCGGTGCACCAGGGATGCCAAGTCCTGACATTTCTGCGCAGCAGGCGCGCCGTTGAGTACGTCGCGTCTCTCGTGCGCGAGCAGCATGCCGACGATGCATCCACTCCCCCGGGGTCGTACGCCATCGCGGCATATCGGGGCGGATTCCTCGCCGAGGAGAGGCGAGCACTCGAAGACGGTCTGCGCTCGGGCAGCATTCGCGCACTCGCCACCACCAACGCACTCGAACTCGGCATCGACATCGCCGGCATGGATGTGGTCGTTACTGCCGGATGGCCCGGGACACGCTCGTCGCTGTGGCAGCAGTTCGGACGAGCTGGTCGCGGCACATCCGCGGCACTCGCGGCGTTCGTCGCCCGAGAAGACCCACTCGATACTTACCTGGTTCAGCACCCCGAGGCGCTTACTGCTCAGCCCTTCGAGGAGACGATTTTCGATCCAGGTAACCCGAACGTCCTCGCACCTCATCTATTGGCTGCCGCCCACGAACTTCCCATCACTAACGACGAGCACATCTTCCCTGAGAATTCCGGTGAGGTTCTCGACGAGCTCGGCGCTCGCGGATTACTGCGCTTGCGACCTACCGGCTGGTACTGGACATCGCGGGAGCGCCCGCATGACATGACCGATCTTCGGGGCGCTGGCGACACCGTCCGCATCGTTGAGGAAGACACCGGTCGACTACTGGGAACGGTCGACTCCGCATCAGCGCACCGGCACGTCCACCCGGGAGCCGTCTACGTCCACCAAGGTGTTTCTCACACCGTTCAATCGTTGGACATGCACGATGCTGTCGCGATCGCCCGGACAGAGGAGGTCGAATACACAACCTTCGCCCGTGACATCAGCGACATTCGCATCATCAGCACCGCCCAGGAATGGCCATCCTTCGACGCGACGATGCACATCGGTGAGGTTGCGGTCACATCACAGACAGTGGCCTACGAGGTTCGAGCCCTCGATGGGACTCTGGTGGCGGTTCACGATCTCGACCTTCCCGAACGAACCCTCCACACCCAGGCCGTGTGGTGGACTCTCGCGGACCGTGCAGTGGCGGAATCAGGTATTGCAGATCTGCCGGGGGCCGTGCACGCGGCAGAGCATGCAGCTATCGGATTGCTGCCCCTGTTCGCATCGTGTGATCGTTGGGATATTGGTGGAGTGTCGACGATTCGGCACCCAGACACTGAATCCGCAACGATCTTTATCTACGACGGTCTTCCCGGAGGAGCGGGCTTTGCGCATCGCGGCGCTCACGACGCCGGACCTTGGCTCGATGCGACCGCATCCGTCGTCGAGACGTGCGGCTGTAATGCAGGCTGCCCCTCCTGCGTTCAGTCTCCTAAGTGCGGTAACGGGAACGACCCCCTGGATAAGACGGGTGCCATCACGGTGCTCAGGCTTCTCCACAAGGCTCTTTCATGATGATCTGACGCCACGAGCCTTCTAGTACCCCGATCGCGCGCGACGAGTCACCGTCGGCATCCATGCACGCGCGGTCGTAACGGTGACGGCTACCTCAACGTCGGTACCGTCAAACGCACACTCGGCAAGCCTCGAGTGGTGCAGCCTGGCGACGTGCTGAGCTGCCGAGCATGCCGACGATCGGGCTGCTGCGAGAGCCGCGAGGTCGGCGATCATTGCGGCTTCGGATCGCGCCATGCTCCACGCACTGACCGCACCCGCGACCGGCAAGATCCCAATCGCACTCACGACAAGCGCGATGGCTGCGACCGACGCGGCCCCCCTCTCATGGTCCGTTTGCGCCATGGTGGACTCCCACCTCCCATGGAACCGTTGCGTGGCGTTCGAGGGGGAACGACCAACCCC
>RGQW01000016.1 GCA_010029945.1 Actinomycetota bacterium
CGAGATCGAGGACACCTACGGACCGGTCGGTGTACTCGTCGCGAATGCGGGCATCACCAAAGACAACCTCGTGATGCGCATGAGTGACGAAGACATAGACGCCGTCGTGCAGACCAACTTGTCAGGCTCGATCCGACTGTGTCGGGGTGTTGCCCGGGGAATGATCCGAGCCAAAACGGGTCGGATCGTGCTGATCTCATCCGTGGTCGGCCTCCTGGGAAGTGCCGGGCAGGTGAACTACGCGGCGTCCAAGGCCGGCTTGGTCGGTGCTGCACGCTCCCTAGCTCGAGAACTAGGTTCGCGAGGCATCACGGTGAACGTCGTGGCACCCGGGTTCGTCGAGACGGACATGACAGCTGAACTCGATGAAGGCCGACGCGATGAGATCCTCGGCGCGATTCCTCTCGGGCGGTACGCTGCCGCGGACGAAGTAGCCGCTGTCGTGGAGTTTCTCGTCGGTCCAGATGCCGGATACATCACTGGATCGGTGATTCCGGTTGATGGCGGTCTCGGTATGGGGCATTAGGAGGCGGCAATGGGGTTGCTGACGGGAAAGACGGTGGTCGTCACCGGCGTTCTCACTGACCAATCGATCGCCTTCCACATCGCGCGGCTCGCTCAGGAAGAGGGCGCGGACGTCATTCTGACGAGTTTCGGTCGGACGATGTCGTTGACACGACGATCTGCAACGCGGCTACCCACCGAGCCGCCCATCGTCGAGTTGGACGTGACCAACGATGACGATCTCGCGCAGTTTGCAGACCGGCTGGGGGAGCACTGCGAGACGGTAGACGGCCTGGTGCATTCGATCGGTTTCGCGCCAGAGTCCGCGTTGGGGGGAAATTTCCTGCATACGTCGTGGTCGGACGTGGCTACCGCCATGCAGGTGAGTGCGTACTCGCTGGCGTCTTTGACCATGGCAGCGAAGCCACGCATGACGTCCGGCGCGAGCGTGGTGGGCCTGGACTTCGACGCCTCTGTGGCGTGGCCCACCTACGACTGGATGGGGGTCGCCAAGGCTGCGCTGGAGTCCACCGCTCGTTATCTCGCCCGCGATCTGGGACCGGAGGGTATTCGGGTGAATCTCGTGGCCGCTGGTCCGATTCGCACTATGGCGGCGAAGAGCATTCCCGGCTTCGACGAGTTCGAGAAGGTGTGGCAGGAGCGTGCACCGTTGGGGTGGGACCTCACCGACCCGGCTCCGGCCGCGCGTGCCTGCGTGGCGTTGTTGTCACCGTGGTTTGCGGCGACGACCGGAGAGATCGTGCACGTCGATGGAGGAGTGCACTCGCAAGGGGCCTAAAGTCGCGGCCGCCTGCCTGAGGCAACGATTACGTGGGCCAATCACCCGTGGAGGTCGTCTCTGGTGCCGTAATTCCATCCAAGGAGTCGGCGCGTTCGATCTCATCGCGCGTGATCCCCATGAGGAACAACACAGAGTCCAAGTACGGAGCGGACACCGACGTATCGGCGACCGCTCGCGCGACTGGCTTGGCGTTGAAAGCGATACCCAAACCTGCTGCCTCCAGCATGTCGACGTCATTCGCGCCGTCGCCGATGGCGATGGTTCGATGCCGCGGAATACCGAAACGCACCGCAAGTTCCTCCAATACCTTGCGTTTGCCTGGTCGGTCGACGATGTCTCCGACCACCCGCCCTGTGAGGTAGCCACCGTCCACTTCCAACGTGTTGGCGCGAATCTCCACAACACCGAGCTCGTTGGCCAGTGGTGAAATGACCTGGCCGAACCCTCCGGAGACAAAGGCGATCCGATACCCGAGACGATTCAAGGTCCGACAAAAGGTCCGCGCTCCCGGTGTTAGGCGGATCTGCTGCCTGACCGTGTCGAGAACAGATTCCGGCAAGCCTTCGAGAAGTGCCACGCGCTGGTGGAGCGACTCGGTGAAGTCGATCTCGCCCGCCATCGCCTGGGCGGTGACGGCTGCCACCTCGTCGTGTCGGCCAGATTGCGCCGCGAGGAGGTCGATGACTTCGTCTTGAATGACCGTCGAGTCCACGTCGAGAACGACCAGATATTGGCCTCGGGTGTGCAGGTGGCGTTCCTGAACCGCAACATCCACCGACAGGCTCGACGCTAGTTCGGCAAGTGGACGGCGAATGAAATCGGGTTCGGCTCCACGCCCTTCGAAGGCAACCGCGGTCACGGGATACTTGGCAATACGTCGAATACGGTCGATGTTGCCCCCGTTGTCGGCGATAACGTCCGTGATTTTCGCGATCGCTTCGGGCACCAATCGAGCAGACATCACCGTGACCTGGAAATGAGGAACGCCAAGATTGCGGGTCGAGGGGGCGGCCTTTTCCTCCATCGAGATCGTGCAGTCCATCGATGAGCGGTGAGCCATCTGCTCGATCGCCGGTCGCAGGCGCTCAAGGTCAGCTAACGCACCATCAACCGATGCTGCGATCGTCAATCGGTCTCGCATCACGATCTGGTCGACGTCCGTCACCGCAACAGCCTGCGCACTGCATGCAGTGAACAGGTCTCGGGTGATACCGGGACGATCGCGCCCACTGAGAGTGACGAGCATCGTCGCGTGATTGTCGTGATGAGTAGTCATCGGACCCCAACGGTACCGAGGTCAGGAGCCGGCTCGTGTGAACGACCTCGGGACACGACGTACGAGCATGACCACCAGAGACAACCTAGGGTGTTCGTGTGCAGGTGATCGCTATGTCCAATGTCGGGGTTCGGCGTGGCGAATCCTGGCTCCTCAAGGACGTGAATTGGGTCGTTGACGAGGCGGACCGCTGGGTTGTTGTGGGCCCCAATGGTGCAGGCAAGACAACGGCGCTCACCATCGCCGCCACTCGGATGTTTCCAACGACGGGCGAAGTAGCAATACTCGGCGAGCGCCTCGGACGGGTGGACATCACCGATCTGCGGCCGAGGGTTGGTTTCGCCAGCAGTGCTCTGCTTCGTGACATACCGATGCACGAAACGGCTGCCGATGTGGTGATGACGTCGGCCTACGGGGTGACCGGACGGTGGCGAGAGGCCTATGAAGCCGAAGATAGGGAACGTGCCCATCGCCTGCTCGAGGAGTGGGGTGCGGCGTCCTACGCCGCTCGGCCCTTTGCGTCGCTGTCGGAGGGAGAACGCAAGCGGGTACTCATCGCGCGCGCATTGATGAGCGACCCGGAACTGCTCCTCCTTGATGAGCCCGGTGCGGGCCTCGACCTGGCCGGACGTGAGGAATTGGTGAGCATGCTGGCTGATTTTGCTCGGCGGCCGCAGTCACCAAGTCTGGTGTTGGTCACCCATCACCTGGAGGAGATTCCTCCAGGAATCACGCATGCGCTCTTGTTGGGGCAGGGTCAGATGATCGCGGCCGGGCCGCTGGAGGTGACTATGACCGATGATCTCGTCAGTCGCACCTTCGGGATGAGGTTCGACGTGCGGCGGATCGGCGAACGTTGGAGTGCGGTGATGAGGCAGTCATGACGGACGACACCGGAACTACCCGTTGGTTGTTCGCCGATCAGCTAGGACCGCACTTCGATGACGGCGGGCCACTGCTCCTGATCGAGGCTCGTTCGGTATTCGAGCGCCGGACCTACCATCGGCAAAAGGCCCACTTGATACTCAGCGCACTGCACCATCGTGCAGCGGACGATCCCGAGCGGGTCACCCTTATTCGATCCCGGACCTACGCCGAGGGCGTTGCCACGTATCGGGAATCGAGTGATCGGGATCTCGACGCCATCGCCGCAACATCCCGTCCGGCGCGGCGACTGGTCGAAAGGCTCGGCCTGTCCACGATCCACCCGGAACGTGGATGGTTCACGACACCCGGAGAGTTTCAGGCCTGGGTGACCGGTCGCGGGGACAAGCGATTGTTGATGGAGGACTGGTACCGGGGGGTTCGATCCCGACACGCCGTCCTCATGGCCGACGGTAAGCCGGAGGGTGGGAAGTGGAATTTTGACCACGACAACCGGCTCCCTCCGCCCAAGGGGGAAACCCACCTGCCAGTGCCAACGCCCTGGCAGCCGGTGGAAGACGACATTGACGCCCAGGTCCGGCAGCAACTCGATGAGTGGGAAGCCCAGGGCATTCGCTTCCTCGGTCATGACGGTCCGCGACGCTTCGCCGTCACCAGGAGCGAAGCCGAAGCCGCGCTCGATGATTTCCTGGACAACCGACTCACCCTCTTCGGTCCCTACGAAGACGCCGTCCTGTGGCGGGATCCCTTCATGGCGCACTCGCTCCTCTCCGTGCCGTTGAACCTCGGGCTGCTCCATCCGGCCGAGGTAGTGGCCCGGGCTGAAGAACGATGGCGAGCGGACCAGGCGACCCTGGCCAGTGTCGAGGGACTCATCCGTCAGATCATCGGATGGCGGGAGTATGTCTGGCACCTGTATTGGCATCTCGGGGAGTCCTACGAACTCCGTAATGAGCTCGATAACACTGTTGAGCCACCGACTTGGTTTCTTGAGGCATCGGTGGAAGAAGTGGATGCTGCGTGCTTGCGGCACTCGCTTGGGTACGTACGGGATCTGGGCTACTCCCACCACATCGTTCGCTTGATGGTGCTGAGCAACTGGGCTCTCCAGCGCGGATACTCACCGCAGGTGATGAACGACTGGTTTCGCCGCGCCTTCGTCGACGGATACCCGTGGGTGATGACGGCCAATGTCATCGGCATGGGTTTGTATGCCGACGGAGGCGAGATGGCGACCAAGCCGTATGTGTCCGGTGGGGCGTATCTGAAGCGGATGACGGACTTCTGTGGTGACTGTGTGTACGACCCGAAGCTTCGGGTGGGGGAGAAGGCATGCCCCTTCACGGCCGGCTACTGGGCATTCCTGGACGGTAAGCGGGAGCTATTGCAGGGAAATCACCGACTCGCCACCGCCTTTCGAACCCTCGACAAGCTCGCCGATCGCGCTGCATTGGTGGAGCAGGAACGTCTGCGCGGGCATTCGGCTCCGTGATGGATACCTGGATAGCTGTTCTCGCCTTGGTTGCTGCCGGTGCGGTGGCCGGTGCCATCAACGGCGTGGTGGGCTCGGGAACCCTCGTCACCTTCAGCACGTTGCTGGCGGTGGGTGTTCCACCAGTTGCGGCGAATGGAACAAACACCACGGGTCTGTTTCCCGGAAGTTTCGCCTCGGCCTACGCATATCGGCGCGAGCTGCGCGATCGCCTGAGGGCTCTTCGATTTCCCATCATCGCCACCACGATCGGTGCCGCGATCGGCGCGCTGTTGGTTGTGGCGCTGCCGGAGGAAGTCTTTGCCTCGGTCGTTCCGTGGTTGATCGCTGCCGCCACGGTGATGGTTGCTGTGCAGCCCTTGCGCGCACGGCTCCGGGCCCGCCGGGGAGCGGTATCTGAGCCGGTGCAAACAACCCAGCCACGGCGGCTGTGGCCATGGACGGGAGCGGTGGGGGTGTACGGCGGATACTTCGGCGCTGCCCAGGGAATCGTGCTGATGGCGATTCTCACGTGGATCTATGACGCCCGCGTCCAGTACAGCAACGCGGCAAAGAACCTTCTGGCGTCTGTCGCCAATGTGGTGGCGGCGGTGGTGTTCGCCTTCTCCGGTTACGTGGTGTGGCCTGCCGCCCTTGTACTCATGGTCAGTTCCACCGCCGGCGGATACCTCGGCGGACGCTGGGCGAGGCGCATGCCAGAGGTGGTCCTTCGTGGGATGGTTGTGGCCGTGGGGATCGTGGCGACCACTGTTCTCGTCATTCGATAGCCGAATCAACCCGGCGATGCGGTGGCTGCGACATAGTGGATCGCAGTCAGGGAGGATCGATGGCGACGGCCGATAGTGGGCACACTCCTGAGATCCCCGATGCCGAGGCTGCGCCGGCGTCAAACGAGCCGTGGAATGTCTGGACCGTGCCCAATCTCGTCAGCCTTCTCCGGTTGTGCGGCATCCCTCTGTTTTTGTGGTTGGTTCTGGTCCAAGAGGCCGACCTCGTTGCGTTCGTCGTGCTCGTTCTCGCGGGAGCGTCGGACTGGGTCGACGGATACCTTGCTCGACGGTTGGACCAGCGCAGTCGACTTGGCGTGTTGTTGGACCCGGCTGTGGACCGGCTCTACATTCTCGCGACGCTGGTCGGGTTGGCGCTGCGGGACGTCATCGGATGGTGGCTCGTGGTGATTCTTGTATCTCGCGACGTCTTCTTGCTCGTGCTGCTGCCACTGTTGCGACGTTCGGGCCGGATTGCATTGCCGGTCACCTACGTGGGCAAGACCGCAACGTTCGCCTTGTTCTGGGGGTTCCCCGTGCTCCTCCTGGGATCCCTACCCGGCGCGTGGGGTGCCACCTTGTCGATCATCGGGTGGGCCTTCGCCCTGTGGGGCACCTTCCTGTATTGGTGGGCGGGAGTCCGCTACGCCCGCGACATGATCGCCAGCGGTCGCGCTAGGTAGGCTCGTAGAGTCGGCGAGAGTGACATCCACATGGTCGATTTCGATAGGGGAGGGCCCGATGATTCCTGAAGACGCTCAGTACACCGAGGAGCACGAATGGGTCCGCGCTGGAGAGGGCAGCATCGTGACGGTGGGTATCACCCATTACGCCCAAGAGGCTCTCGGAGACATCGTGTTCGTCTCGCTGCCGCGTGTGGGCGACGCTGTCGAGGCGGGTCAATCCTGCGGTGAGGTGGAGTCGACCAAGAGCGTCAGCGAGCTCTACGCCCCGATGACCGGTGAAGTGGTGGAGGTAAATGCGGGGGTCGACGACGTCCCTGAGACCATCAACTCCGATCCCTACGGGGAAGGCTGGCTGTTTCGGATCGACTGCGGTGACGAGGCGGAGCGAAACAGGCAGCTCGAGGGCCTCATGTCGGCGCGTGAGTACGAGGGTTTGACCGGCGGGGCCTAGGCTAGAAGACGCAGGGGAGTACACGCCGGCCGCGAAGGGAGCCACGATGAACTGTCGTTCGTGCGGCAAGCCCGTGCACATAGAGGACCGGTTCTGCGCGGCGTGCGGAAGCCCGGTCGACGCTCAAGTGGACGGCGATATGGAAGCCACCGGGGCGATCTCGGCCATCTCCGGACCACCAGGCCCAACCACCGGCACTGGACCCGCTGCGGCCCTCGGCACCGGCATTCACCGCGAGCTACCGTCGGGTTCAGCGCTGTTGATCGTGCACCGAGGCCCGTCCGAAGGCAGTGAATTTCTCCTACCCGCCGATGCGGACATCGTCGGTGTGGGGCGGTCCCCGGAGTCGGAAGTGTTCTTGGACGACGTGACCGTCAGCCGTCGTCATGCCGAGTTTCGACGTGGGTCCGAGGGGTGGAGTGTTCGCGACGTGGGCAGCCTCAACGGCACGTACGTCAACAGGGTCCGGGTAGACGACCAGAGTCTCAAAGGTGGAGACGAAGTGCAGATCGGGAAGTTTCGTTTCGTCTTCTTGGTAGGCGTAGAGCCCGGAACATGAGTGCGTCTGAGGCGGCGGAGTCGTCCAACAAGAGCACGCTGAGCATTGGCGAGGTCCACAGTCTGCTCAAGCGTGACTTTCCCGATGTCACCATCAGCAAGATTCGATTTTTGGAAACCGAAGGTCTTGTCATTCCTGCGCGAACTGCGAGCGGTTATCGACGATTCACCGACGATGACGTACGACGATTGCGAGACGTCCTCACCCTTCAGCGTGACCAGTACCTGCCGCTGAAGGTCATCCGCGAGCAGCTTGATCACAACGCGGAGAACACGGTGATCGCCGGTAGCGGAATGCGACCGGAGGACTTTCGACCCGGGGCGGGGCGGCTACGCCTGACGCGCGCTGAGCTGGCCGAGATGACGCAACTCGATGAGTCCTATGTGGCCGAACTCGAGGAGCTTGGGTTGGTGTGGGTGAGCCCAGCGGGTCACTACGACGAGGATGCCGCGACTATCTGCCAGCTTGCTGCTCGTTTGGCGGGATTCGGTTTCGAGGGCAGGCACATGCGCAGTTTCCGGGTCGTCGCGGATCGAGAGTCGGGGCTTATTGAGCAGATGGCGACACCTTTCGGCCGCACCACGGGACGAGAGGGCGATTCCAAGGTTCGATCCCAGGAAGCGATCCGAGAAATCGCGGCCCTGTTCGTGCAATTGCACGCGTCGCTGCTGCGTGCCGAACTCACCCGATCGGGCAAGGCGTAAGACTGACCCTGACACCGGGGCAGTTGCGTGGACGGCCAGCCGGCTCAACATGCCTGCACCCGGGGCACCGGGACGCGTACGGACGTGTCGGGACGTATCCGGACGATGGACCTCACCCATTTCACTGAGAGCGTGACCGTGCGCGTATCGCCCGTGGCCAAGCGCGGTTACGCTGGAAGCATGATCGGTCTCGAGGTCGTCGGCGTCCGGATGGAGATGCCGTCGAACACCCCCATAGTCCTGCTCCGTGAGACCGACGGCGAGCGATACCTGCCCATTTGGGTTGGTGCCGTCGAAGCCACAGCGATCGCGTATGCCCAACAGGGGGTCGTGCCTCCGCGCCCCTTGACGCATGACCTCATGCTCGACCTGCTGGAAGCTGTGGACGCCCCTTTGCAGGAGGTGCGGATCACCGATCTCAGCGATGGTGTCTTCTACTCCATCATCGTGTTCACGTCCGGGCTCGAGGTATCAGCACGACCCTCAGATGCGATTGCCCTGGCTCTGCGCGCCGACGTCCCCATCGTGGGAGCAGAGGAAGTAGTGCAGGAGGCGGGGATCGAGATTCCCGACGAGGAAGAACCGGTGGAAGAGGACCAAGTGGAGCAGTTCCGGGCCTTCCTCGACGAGGTGTCACCGGAGGATTTCGGAGCACCCGGCCCATCCTGAGCCTTCAGTTCACCTTGAGACTTACGTCGACAGTGCCGGGGCGTGTCGCATTGTTCGGCTGATCGACGCTCCCTACATTCTGAGCCATTGCTTCCCCCAATACACCGATTCGCGTCTGCGTTATCGGGCCCGCAGTAGGGTGGAGCGGAGCGAGGAGGACGACGTGACCGGTAGGCAGATGCCCGCGGAGACAGCGGACAGTGCTTCACACCAAGGGGCTCTGTTCGACGACGCGCAACTGCGACCCTTACCGGCGGACGCCGGGTACCGGGGACCCGTAGCGTGTGCCGCGGCCGGTATTACCTATCGACAGTTGGACTACTGGGCGCGTACGGGCTTGGTGGCCCCGACAGTCAGGGGAGCGGCCGGCTCCGGTACCCAGCGCTTGTACAGCTTTCGCGACATCTTGATCCTTCGCATCGTGAAGCGACTCATCGATACCGGTGTCTCCTTGCAAAACATTCGTGTCGCGGTAGACCATCTCGCTGCGCGGGAAGGGGAGGACCTTGCGCGCATCACCTTGATGAGCGACGGCGCGAGCATTTATGAGTGCCGCAGTGCCGATGAAGTCGTCGATCTGGTCCGCGGAGGCCAGGGCGTTTTCGGAATCGCCGTCGGCAGCGTGTGGCGTGAGGTCGAGGGAACCTTGGCGACCCTTCCGGCCGAAGACCCCGATGGGCAGGACATTGCCCCGGCCGGCGTGACCGACGAATTGGCGCAACGCCGCGCCCAACGGGCCGCGGGCTGAGCGCTCGTCGGCTATGCTGGCGTAGCCGATAACCCCGTGCGGGAGAGAGTCGCTGCACCGCCAGTGCAGAGGCCGCCGAAGGAGCAAGCGCCCCGTCAAACTCTCAGGCACAGGTACCGCGCGGGTAGGCGCCTCTGGAAAAGGGATGCGTCCCTACCGACGGTGCAAGCCGCATTCGGGTGCGGTGAAGCTCTCAGGTCACGCTCTGCGTGGTCAACAGAGGGGGAGCAGTAGCAATGCTGTTCGCCCTCGACCTTGGAGAGTTTCATGGCTTTCGAAGCCCGCCACATAGGACCAGATCACGCTGACCGCTCGGTCATGCTGAAATCTCTCGGATATTCCGACCTGGAGACGTTCATCAAGGCCGTCGTACCGGCCGGGATCGCAGACTCCGGATCCATGGGCGTACCCGCCGCCGTCGGCGAGAGCCAGGCCTTGGCCGAACTGCAGTCCCGTATGGCCGCCATGGAACTACCCACGTCGATGATCGGCCTGGGCTACCACGGCACGGTGATCCCCGAAGTGATCAAGCGCGGAATTCTCCTTAACCCCGGCTGGTACACCGCCTACACGCCCGGTAGGCGTCGAGATTGTCGAGTTCGATCCCGCACAGGGTCTGGTCGAGGGCGAACTATCGGGCGTCGTGCTGGCGTACCCGGCTTCCGCCGGGCAGATCGTCGACCCGCGCGCGGTTCTGTCGGAAGCAAAGGATCGGGGAGCCCTCGTGGTGATGGATGCGGATCCACTGGCCCTGACGCTCCTGCGCTCACCCGGGGCGCTCGGCGCAGACATTGCTGTCGGATCCATGCAGCGATACGGCGTCCCGATGGCCTTCGGTGGCCCACACGCCGGCTACATCGCGGTGAGATCGGGTCTGGAGCGTTCACTGCCGGGCCGATTGGTGGGGGTCAGCGTGGATGCGGACGGACGGCCGGCTTATCGCTTGGCCTTGCAAACGCGCGAACAGCACATCCGCCGGGAGAAGGCGACCAGCAACATTTGCACGGCGCAGGTCCTGCTTGCGGTGCTGGCCAGCATGTATGCGGTGTATCACGGGCCTGAGGGGCTGCGGGGTATCGCTCGACGCCTCAACCACCTAGCCGAAAGGTTCCGATCCGGGGCTCGTGACGGCGGTCTGTCTCCACAGGAAGGCCTGATTTTCGACACCGTGGCGCTGCACGTACCTGGCGCGGCACAGACTTTCGTCGACACAGCGGGCACTGCTGGTATCAACGTGCGGATTGTCGATGCAGACACGGTCAGCGTCACCCTGGACGAAACGACGACAGAAGACCAGGCCCGCGCACTCGCTGAGGCGTGGGGGTTCGAGCTGGTCGATGTCGCAGAGGGCGAGCGGCCGGGCGAACTGACCCGCGAGGACGAATTGCTCCCGTATCCGGTCTTCCACCAGTACCGCTCGGAGACATCGCTCATGCGCTATATGATCACCGAGTTGGAAGAATGGCTCGCGGGGATCACCGGATACGACGAAGTCTCCGTGCAGCCGAACGCCGGATCTCAAGGGGAGTTCGCCGGCCTGATGGCCATTCGGGCGTATCACCGCGCTAACGGTGACGCTCAGCGCACCGTGTGCTTGATTCCTAGCAGCGCGCATGGCACCAACGCAGCCAGCGCCGTCATGGCGGGTATGCAGGTCGTCGTCGTTGCGTGCGATGAGTCCGGCGATGTCGACCTGACGGACCTAGAGTCGAAGATCACCGAACATCGGGAGAATCTGGCCGCTCTCATGATCACGTATCCCTCCACCCACGGCGTCTTCGAAGAAGCGGTGGGGGAGATCTGCGCGCGAGTTCATGAGGCCGGCGGCCAGGTGTACGTCGACGGTGCCAACCTAAACGCGTTGGTGGGCTTGGCAAAACCGGGTGCCTTTGGTGCGGATGTTTCGCACCTCAACCTGCACAAGACGTTCGCTATTCCGCATGGCGGCGGGGGCCCTGGAGTAGGGCCCATCGGGGTGCGGGCACACCTCGCACCATTCCTTCCCAGCCATCCTCTGCGACCGGACGCAGGACCGGCTGGTCGGGGATATGCGGACGGGGGAATGGGGCCGGTCAGCGGTGCGCCGTGGGGGAGCGCCGGCATTCTTCCGATCCCGTGGATGTACATCCGCATGATGGGTGAGGAAGGACTGCGCGAGGCCACCAGCGTGGCAATCCTGTCAGCGAACTACATCGCTCATCGACTCGGAGAGCACTACCCGATCTTGTATACGGCAGCCAATGGCACCGTCGCTCACGAGTGCATCGTGGATATTCGACCAGTGACCGCAGCCAGTGGCATCAGCGTGGACGACATTGCCAAGCGCTTAATGGACTACGGCTTCCACGCGCCCACCATGTCCTTCCCGGTAGCGGGCACGCTCATGATCGAGCCGACGGAAAGCGAGAACGTTGACGAGATTGACCGATTCTGTGACGCGATGATTGCCATCAAGGGCGAAATCGACGCGGTTCGGACAGGGGAGTGGCCGGCAGATGACAATCCGCTGATCCATGCTCCCCACACGGCCGATTGCCTGATTGGCGAATGGCAGCACGCGTACCCGGCTCGGATGGCAGCGTTTCCTGTCAGCGGCATGGAAGCCGGCAAATACTGGCCGCCCGTGCGACGCATCGACGGTGCGTACGGTGATCGCAATCTCGTCTGTTCGTGTCCTCGCCCGGAGGAACTAGTCACATCCTGAATCTGGTCGACGTAGCCGAAGAACTATGCACTCATCTGCGCCGAAGGTTCGTGGGCCGATGACCTCGAACCCGAGGTGTTGATAGAACGAGATAGCTCCTTCGTTCTCCGCGAGCGGATCGATGAGAATCGTATGGGCGTTGTGCACGTGAAAACACCGATCGATGGCGTGCTCCATCATCACGGAGCCGTACCCCTTGCGCAGTTGTGCGGCATCGGCAATCCAGATGTCGATCGCATAGGTGCCGGGGGAGACCTCACCCCAATATCCCGACGGGTCTGCGGCCGCGTCGAGAACAACGACCACACCCATCGGCGACGAGGTCGCGCGCAGGTCGCTGACCCACACTTCTTGCCAAGTCGCTTCAACTTCGCGCGGCCAGTCCCACGGCTGGTCAGTTCCGAGATTCGGCAGAACGTGCGGAGCCTTCGACATCACGTCGAGCAGCTCGACGTCATCCCTCGAGGCACGTCGAAACGTCAGCTCCTTCACGAACGAAACCTTTCACGACACTCTTGGACGATCTCGCACCAACGCCCTCTCGGTGGCTGTTGCGGACACGAGGGCGAAGCGACTCACTGGGGAGCCCACCTAGACGTCATCATGCTCAACCCGTTGCCTGGTCCCGTTCACAACGGAAGTTAACCGACATAATGTGCATTATCGGTGTATTGCATGGGGAAAGCCGCCGCGGCGGTAAGGCATTTCCCTCAACCCACGATGTCCACCATCGACTCCGTGCCAGCGGTGTTCCGCAGATGGTGTGAGGGGCGCGAGGTTCTAGGCTGTGCGCTGTGTCCAAAGTCCTCGCGCAACTTCCGGTCGGTGAACGGGTAGGAATTGCGTTCTCCGGTGGTCTCGATACATCGGTCGCGGTGGCGTGGATGAGGGAAAAGGGAGCCGTCCCGTTCACCTACACGGCCGACATTGGCCAGTACGACGAGCCGGACATTGCCTCGGTGCCGAGTCGAGCCGGCCAGTACGGCGCGGAGGCAGCGCGACTTGTTGACTGCACGGGACCGCTTGTGGAAGAGGGCTTGGCAGCCATCGCCTGTGGGGCCTTTCACATCCGCTCCGGAGGCAGGCAGTACTTCAACACCACACCGCTGGGCCGAGCAGTGACCGGCACCATGCTGGTGCGGGCGATGGCGGACGACGACGTCTCCATCTGGGGCGACGGGTCCACTTATAAGGGCAACGACATCGAGCGCTTCTATCGCTATGGCCTGATGGCCAATCCGGCACTGCGGATTTACAAGCCTTGGCTGGACGAGGCCTTCGTGCAGGAACTCGGAGGCCGAGCCGAAATGAGCTCGTGGCTGTCTGCGCGAGACCTGCCGTATCGGGACTCTGCCGAAAAGGCCTACTCGACCGACGCGAATATTTGGGGTGCTACGCACGAGGCAAAGACACTCGAGCATCTCGACGTGTCCTTGGAAACAGTCGAACCGATCATGGGTGTGCGTTTCTGGGATCCATCGGTGACTATCGACACCGAGGACGTGTCGGTGACCTTCGAGCATGGTCGACCGGTCACGATCGGGGATCGCACGTTCGACTCCCCCGTCGACCTTGTGCGAGAGGCAAACGCGATCGGTGGCCGGCATGGACTCGGCATGGCGGATCAAATCGAAAATCGAATCATCGAAGCAAAGAGTCGGGGGATTTACGAAGCACCCGGAATGGCTTTGCTGTTTATCGCGTACGAAAGATTGGTGAGCGCGATTCACAACGAGGACACGATCGCGAATTACCACCTTGAGGGTCGTCGACTCGGGCGGCTGCTATATGAGGGGCGCTGGCTGGATCCGCAGGCACTGATGTTGCGCGAGTCGCTACAGAAGTGGGTGGCGAGTGCCATCACCGGCACCGTGACGCTTCGTCTTCGCCGCGGTGATGACTACACCATCATCGACACCAGCGGACCCATGTTCAGCTACCACCCGGATCGTTTGAGTATGGAGCGCACCGAGGAAGCGGCGTTCGGGCCGGACGACCGGATCGGCCAGCTGACCATGCGCAATCTCGACATCTCTGATTCGCGGGCCAAGTTGGAAATGTATGCCGGAAGTGGAACCCTTCGCCAGGCGCACATTCAATTGATGGGTGACATCACCCCCGGTATCGCCGGGCGAATCGCTGACCGCGAATCCACGACTGACGACGTTGCCACCGAACGCGAACGGGACGAAGCCATGGACCGTGCGGCCTTCGATGCCGGCGCCGACTGATCAGTGCATGAAATACTGCAGTCATGACCACCTCTCCCCCGGAGCCGAATGGCGACGAGTTCCCCGATGTGCCCGACTTCATTGACGAGGATGAGTTTTTGACGGCGGCCCCCAAGGAGGGCACGGCAGATGAGCGGGCTGCTCAGGCAGCTCGAATCGCGCAAGGCAACGACGGTTCCGGCAAGCCCGTGTACCGCCGTTCGGCAAAGGTTGTTCCGTGGATCGGGATGGGCACGGCGATCGCCGTCCTGGTTGTTGTGGTCGTATTGCTCGCGCGGTAAATCACCACTCATTGCACGGTGCGCTGCGTCGTATCGCCCAACGCCAGGCCTGGCAAAGGTTCGTTAGTGCGTAGCTGACCGGCTCACGCAACGAGTGTGCTGGCTACGCCGATCGAGGAAGTTCTTCCTCTTCGCGGGACGCCCGTAGGAGCGCCAAACGCTCCTCGAGTAGCTCTTCAAGGTCCGCTCGGGTACGTCGCTCCATCAACATGTCCCAGTGGGTCCGGGCCGGCTTCACCTCTTTGGGTGGCTCCGGAGCAATCTCGTCGGCGATTGCTGTCGCTCCACACCTGCAGGTCCATTCACGCTGAATCTCGTCCGCATCCACGAAATAGGGCACGTTCGACACGTGACCCTCGGGGCAGACATAACGCACAACTCTGCGCTCTGCTGGTTGCACGTGATCGTCTCGCTCCAGGCTCAAAGTCCCCAGCCGCGTCCCTTTCATCGACGTCTCGCCCATGGCTACCTCCCCAAGTCTTTCCCCACGCCTGTGTGGTCGGTTGACATTTGGACGCTCGAAACGGCTCGAGGGTTCCCGCACGTGAATGCCAGAAATCAGCAGGTAGGCAGGGGCCGGACGCCCTGACCTCCCGTCACAGGGCGTCAGCCGCCCCGAAAAGCCCCTGAAATGCTCCCAGGCGGGTTCTATTCACCCATGGTCGTGGGTGGCTGAGGATCGTCCTTGCGACCGTTGGGGCCTTCTGAGCTGTCCGGAAGGCGTGGAATTTCGGGAAAGTCGGAAAAGTTGGAATCTTCAACCGTCACCACTGTTCCCTGAACCACGGTGCCTGAGGACGGGAAACCGGGCATTCGATCCACCCACGCAAAGGAGTCGAAACCGCGGGTCATTCTGCGCGTCGCCCACCGACGGATGGACGGCACGAGCAGCATTAGGCCCACAACATCCGATCCGTAGCCGGGCACCAGGAAGCACAGCCCCGCCAAGAAAAGCCCCGCACCAGAACCCACCCGCTCCAGCGCACGCTCAGGATCTGACTCTTGCAACACAACCCGGGCGCCCGCACTCGCGTTGCGCGTCACCGCAATGCCGATGGGAATACTCAGAAGAATCCCCATGAGAGCCCACCCCCAGCCGATGACGCTCGCGATCACCCACAGGAGCAGAAATTCCACTAGCGGGTAGCCGAAAACGATCAGGCGAGTTCTGAAACGCACGACAACTATGACCCGTCTCCACCGCGCAGCCGTCGGCGAACGCTGGTGACCCGGGACTGCACTCCCCATTCGGTAACCCGCCACAAGGCTTCGACGACAATCGCTCTGCTCATCTTGCTGGTCCCGGCGGCACGCTCCACAAACGTGATGGGAACCTCCTTTACGACGAAGCCACGTTGCACCGCTCGCCAGGCAAGGTCCACCTGGAAGCAGTAGCCCTGCGACGCGACACTTGCCAGATCAATGCCACGGAGTGTGCGCGCGCGGAAGGCCCGGTAACCGCCCGTCGCATCATGCAACGGAATGCCCAGCATGACTCGGGCGTAGGTGTTGCCGCCCTTAGACAGAACCTCTCGACCCTTCGACCAATTCTGTGTTCCACCACCGGCTATCCACCGCGAGCCCAACACGAGGTCGGCATCCACCAACGCGTCCAAGAGACGGTGCAGCTGCTCGGGTTGGTGAGACCCGTCGGCATCCATTTCGACGAGAACATCGAAGTCGCGTTCGAGTCCCCAGGTGAACCCGGCGATGTACGCCGCTCCGAGACCAGCTTTGGTCGCGCGGTGCATGACGTGAATGTGATGATCCGCGGCCACCAGCGAGTCAGCGATCGCTCCGGTCCCGTCGGGCGAATTGTCGTCGGCGATCAGGATGTGTGCGAAGGGGACGCTCGCTCGAATGCGGGCCGTGATCTGCGGTAAGGACTCTCGTTCGTTGTACGTCGGGACGATGACAAGAACGCGCCCGAGATCATCCGATGTGTCGGAGGATTCGGGCACTCCCCCAGCGTAACGCCTCCACCGGACACACAGACATCACCAGAACGCGCTAGGAACCGACGGAACTGCGTTCCAACGCGGTACGGCGTCGACGCACATAGACACCGAGTCCCACGCCAATCAGCATCGCCACGCCAGCGGCGATCTCCGGCGTCGCGCCCAACAGTGACGCGGGGGTCCGACCAGTACTGAGCGGCACTTCGGACACCAGGTACCCGGTCTCACCTTCGCCGAGTTGGCGCTGCACCGTCCCATCGGGCGCAATGAAGCCGCTAATGCCGGTGGTCGAGGCCACGACGACGGCTCTTCCTGTATTGAGAGCCCTGAGCCTCTCGATATCCCATTGTTGGACTGGCTGTCCGGTGCCCTGATAGGTGGCGTTGTTGGTTTGCACGGTGATCACTTCTGCGCCCCCAGCGATCACTGAGGTGAAGACGTCATCGTAGGCAACCTCGAAGCAGATGGCGTCGCCCACCACCACTC
>RGQW01000151.1 GCA_010029945.1 Actinomycetota bacterium
GGCCAGCAGGAGAGTCGCGGCCGGGTAGAGGGAGCCGATCACTGCGACGATGGCGAGCAGTCCCCGTTGGGCCGCGAGCTGGAAGACGGCGTTCGCCAAGGCATCCAGGCCACCGGCGGCCACCGCCAAGCCCCAGGGAAATGAGCCCGCCGACGACCATCCGGCCTCCGTGCGGACCAGCCAGATGATGAGGGCGATGTTCTCAAGGAGGTTGTGCGTTGACGACGATTTCCTCCGGCCCCTGGGATGAACAGGAGATACGTGACTTCCTGTCAGCGGCAGTCATCCCCGTCCGTGTCGCCAGCAACGGATCATCCGGCCCTCTCGTGCAAAGCCTGTGGTTCGTTCCGGACGGCACAACGCTGCTGTGCTGCACGCAGCAAAGCTCGGTGCTCGCTCGGCGTCTCAGCAAGGACGATCGCATCGGTTTTGAGGTTGCGGCCGACGCTCCTCCCTACCGTGGGGTTCGCGGAACCGGGGTCGCATCGTTATCCACTGACGACGTTGAGCCAACACTGCGTCGCCTCATCGCGCGCTACCAGGGCGATGACCGCACCGACCTCAGCGATTGGCTGATGAGTCGAATTGACAGCGAGGTGGCCATCACGATCGTGCCGTCGACACTCGCATCGTGGGACTACTCGCCACGCATGACCACATGACCGCGAAGGGGTCTCTCCACTCCACGCAGATCGTCGTCATTTTTGTCCTGACCACCGCGGCCTTCGCGGCCTCTTTCCCTGCGATTCGTGCCGCGGAATCCAGTTTCGATCCTGCATCCATCGTCTGGTTGCGGGCGCTCTTCGCGTCGATTGCGCTGGGACTGCTCGCCCTCGGCTTCCGCGCCCGGTTGCGCATTCCATGGCCAGACGTGCTTCGGGCCGCAATCTTCGGCCAACTCGGGATTTCGGCTTTCCAGTGGCTATTGAATTCTGGAGTTGCTGAGTCATCCATCGGAACTGCTTCGACGATCGTCAACACCGCACCGCTTATCTCGATGGTGTTGGCGGCCGTGATCTTGCGAGAGCGGATCCCGCTGCTGAGGTGGGTCGGAGTCGTCGTGTGCTTCATCGGTGTCTACATCCTCGGGTCCAGCGAAGCCTCGACGACGACAAAAGGTGCGGTCTACCTCATTGCCGCTGCGGTGAGCCTGGGCGTCTACTCGGTTGCGATCAAGACGCTGTTGATCCGGTACCACCCCCTCACGGTGACCTTTCACGGCACGTGGCCCGGCATCCTTCTTTTCTCGTGGGCGGCACCCGCGGCTCTCGACGAGGCAACGAACGCGACGGTCAACTCCTGGGTGGGATTGGCGACTCTCGTTCTCGTGGTCACCTGCATCGGCTACGTATTGCTCGCCCGACTTCTTCAAGAACTACCCATTTCTCGCGTTGTCTTCTATTACTACCTCGTTCCACCGGTAGCGATCATCTACGCCATCGTTCTCTTCGGTGAGATTCCGTCCGCGCGAGAGATTCTCGGGGTGGCCGTGGTGATCGGTGGGGTCGTCATTGCCCTCAGCACACCCGCAACGACATCGACAGACGCTGCACCGTCGGGCACTGATCCGCCCTCGAGGTGACCCTCAGGAAGGTTCGACGTGCGACGATTCCTGTTCCTCGCTCAATCCCAGCCGACGTTCCACCACGAGAAGCACCGCCACAACGGCCATGCCGATGAGCATGGCAACGACGGCTGACCCCACGGCTTGCGTCGGCGCCAACAGATCACGGTCGTCGGTCTGCCATGGCCATAGTGCCCTCAAGGAGCCGATCATCAGTCCTGTCAGCACCGCGAGCGTCACCGCCGCCCGGTGGTTCAAAAGCCAGGTCAAGAGCGTGACGAACGACCCGAGCCCGACGATGGCCCCCACAGCGAACGCTCCGAGATAGACGAGGTCTCGCTCGTTGACCGCTTGCAACGTCGGTTCATACAGGCCGAGTGACAACAGTAAGAAGGATCCGGAGACGCCGGGAAGTACGAGGGCACAGACAGCGACCGCGGCGGCAAGCGCAACGACGATCGGGCTCGGATCGTCGACCACTGCCGGTGGAAGCCCGGTGATGACGAACACGATGATGGCCGCAACAAGTGCGAGCAGGAGGTACTTCACGCTCCAGCCACCCCGCCTGCGCACCATGTGTGCCGGGACCCAGATCCCCGCGAGCACGAGTCCGAAGAACAGTGCCCGCATCTGGATCGGGTACTCCTCCAGAAGCGGTTCGATGAAACGCGCACCCAGAACGACCGCTGCCACCATGCCGATCCCCACGGGGATCAACAGCTGCCATGGCAAACCGCGCAGCGTCCGCACACAGGCCGAGCCGGACGGCCGTCCCTCGGAGAGGCCGAGAAGTTGTCGGAAGGCGAGCACTGCGTCCGCGATCGCATCGATGACCGTTCGGTAGATGCCGACGATGAGGGCGATCGTTCCGCCACTGACCCCGGGGATGACTTCGGCTACGCCGATAAGGGCACCGCGAACAAGGTTCGCAACAACCGAAATCACCGGCACACTGTAGAGGCAGGAGCCGGTTCTTCGCGTTCAACGCACGGCCAACCTGTCATCAGCGTCGACTAGCGTTGGGGCATGGACGATCGCGGCCGGGTTCGCTTTTCCCTGTTCTTGCAACTCTTCGCCGTCGTCATGTTTCTCGGGGCCGGGCTGTTCCGCGGGTTCGCCCTCGGGTTCGATGCGCTCGCGTGGATCTTGGTGGGAGCCGGTACGTTGTCAGCGGTAGTGGCGTTCCTTACCTTCGCCCATCTTCGGGACTCGTAGCCAAGGCACCAGCGAATCCCAGGGAATCAGAATTTCGGAACCCCTCGCCGCACGACCGCTTGCCCGACCGACACAATCTCTCCATGCCGGAGCAGATCACCGTCGGGGCAGCCCAGATCGTCACCGTTCCTGAGGACCTCGAAGCAAATATCGCGACTCACCTCGACGCCATCTCCGATGCGCGAGGTCGTGGTGTTGACCTCCTCGTCTTCCCCGAATTGTCGCTTACCGGCTACCACCTGTCCGATGACAGTTTTCGATTGGCTCGATCCCGCCGAGCGACGGTGGTTCAGCAGATAGCCGAAGCCTCCGTCGGCCTCACCACCCAGTTCGGCTTCATCGAAGAGGGTCCCGGCGCTCAGTTCTACAACTCCGTTCTGGCGGTGCGAGACGGAGCAATCGAGCATCTCCACCGAAAAGTGAACCTGCCCTCGTACGGCAAACTGGACGAGAACAAGCATTTCGCCAGCGGGCGGTTCATGGAGACGGCGATGCTCGACGACGTGTGGCGGTACGGGGTGTTGATTTGCGCTGATGCGTGGAATCCGGCCCTGGTGCACCTCGCGGCAATGAACGGAGCGACCCTTCTTTCCATTCCGATCAGTTCGTCGATTGACGCCGTGGATGGTGAGTTCTCTAATCCACACGGCTGGGACCTAGCACTCCGCTTCTACGCGATGGCCTACGGCATGCCGATCGTGATGGCCAACCGTGTGGGCGTCGAGGGATCGGCGGAATTCTGGGGTGGGTCCGCGATCATCGATGCTCACGGCCGCGTCATCGAACAAGCCGGAGACCAGGCAGAACTCATCATCGGCGAGTTCGACTACGCCCAGGTACGCCAAGCTCGCTTCCATCTTCCGACCGTTCGAGACTCCAACTTCGCTCTGATTCAGTCCATTCCCACTTGGAATCCGGTGATGAATGGGAACCATCGAAGGCTCGACATGACTCCCGGACCGTGCGGCGGAATGGTCCAGTCCGCCTCTCGGTAGAACAGGTCGGGGCGCCAGTAGACGACGGGGTCGTTCGCGTGGGCGGCGAAGACGATGACGGGGAGGCGCATGTCGACGTCTCGATCGGGATCCTCGGTTTCCACGAGAACCCGGGTTATCTGTCCGTCCCCGATCACCGGGTCCCATGCCGGTCC
>RGQW01000152.1 GCA_010029945.1 Actinomycetota bacterium
TTTGGCTCAGAAAACTCGCCTCTCGGGGGAAAGAGAAGAGCCTTACGGGACTGGAACGGTGGGAGCCGGTTGCGGATCCGGTGGCGGTGCCGGTGGCTCGGTCGGCTGCGGGGCTTCCGTCGGAATCGGCACCTCCGTTGGGACGATTGGTTCGGTCGGCTCCGGGGTGGGTGACTCTGTCGGTTCGGGCTCGATGGAGATGGTGATGGTCACGATCGACCCACGCTCCAGCGACGTTCCCGGGGGAGGTGCCTGTGCCAGAACAATGCCGGGTGACTCGAAAGACGACTCCTGCTCGATGACCTGGATCTCGAACCCGGCCTGAGCGATGTCGCTGCGCGCTTGGGCGACCGAAACCCCGAAGAGTTCGGGTACTTCCACCAGGCCTGACGACACCACGACCGACACCGCGCTTCCCGCAGCCAACTGCGCACCCTCAGCAGGGTCCTGGGCTAGCACATAGCCCGCAGGCTGATTGGAGTCCTCTTCGGTGACATCACCAAGTTGGAGGCTCGCGTCACTGAGCGCCGTACGAACAGCATCCAGGGACGTCAGTCCGAGAAGCTGGGGAACGGTCGCCTGCTCTCGTCCGGTGCTGATCGTGACGTTGACCGCTTGACCTTGTTCGATGCTCTCCCCGGGCGCTGGTTGTTGGGCAATGACGGTGCCGGGTGTGCGGTCGGAGATTTCCGGGGTTTGCGCACCGAGACGCAGTTCGAATTCCGCGAGACTCGCGGTGGCTTCCTCGAGGTTAAGTCCGTCGAGGTTGGGAACCGTGACGAGGTCGGCGGTGGTGCCACCGAAAATGAACCGGCCGATGCCCAAGGCTCCGAGGACCGCCACCGCGACGGCCGAGAGGCTAATGATCCAGAAGATCGTGCTGCGCCCGGCACGGCCGCGACGGCGGCGCGAGGTGTCGTAGATCGGATCTGTCGCGGGTGGTTGCCCTCCGGCCGCCTGGACGGGTGTCATTTGACGGGTGGAGTCGGCGACGATAGTCGGGACGGCGGCGGTGACCGGTGCACCGGCAATAGCTCTCTCGACGTCGGCCCGGAACTCCGTCGCACTCTGGTAGCGATCATCCGCGCGCTTAGCGAGGGCGCCAAGCACGACTGTGTCGATCTCCGGGGACACTCCGTTATCCACCTGGGACGGTGGCGTGGGCATCTCGCTGACGTGTTGGTAGGCGATCGAGACGGCGCTCTCTCCGGTGAAGGGTGGCTGCCCAACGAGTAGCTCGTAGAGAAGCACGCCCGTGGAGTAGAGGTCGCTTCGCGCGTCGACCACTTCACCGCGGGCCTGCTCGGGCGAGAGGTACTGCGCCGTCCCCATCACTGCAGAGGCCGACGTCATCGTTTGACCGGACTCGTTGACCGCACGCGCGATACCGAAGTCCATGACTTTGACATCGCCGGTTCGGGTGAGCATGACGTTGGCCGGCTTGATGTCGCGGTGAACGATGCCGTGCCGATGCGCGTAGTCGAGCGCCGTCAGCACACCCGCAGCGATCTCGAGGGCGCGCTCGGGAAGAAGCCGTCGACCACTGGCGAGTAACTGCCGAAGCGTCATGCCGTCGACGTACTCCATGACGATGTAGGGGACGACGACGTCTTGACCGTTCGGGTCGATGAGGGTGTCCTCGCCGGTGTCGTATACGGCGACGATGTTCGGGTGGTTCAACGCGGCGGCGCTTTGGGCTTCGCGGCGGAACCGTTCCTGGAATGTCGGGTCCTTGGCTAGGTCTGGTCGCAGGATCTTGATGGCGACCCGTCGGCCGAGGCGCAGATCGCGCCCCTCGTGCACTTCGGCCATTCCGCCACGACCGATGACCTCGCCGACCTGGTAGCGGTCGCCGAGCATCTTGCCGGGCTCAGCCTGTGTCACGACAAATCCTTTCCCACGTGCCTGCCCGTTTATCGGGCAGGTCTTTCATTGTCTCAGGAGCGGAGGCGTCGACCGGGAAGGCGCGTGAGTCGCCCATGAACGTAGGCACCTTCTGCCTGTCTTCCGGCCTAGCCCCACGTACTGTCAGCGACGCTCCAGGACTGCCTCCATGACGTCCTTCGCGATGGGGGCGGCGAGACCGTTTCCACTGACCTCCTCCGCACCGGCATCCTCCACGAGCACCGCCACAGCAACCTGGGGCGCCGCCGCGGGGGCGAAAGACACAAACCACGCCACGGTGGGTTGATCGTTGCCGGTTTGCGCGGTACCCGTCTTTCCTGCTACTCGGACGTCGGAGATACGGGCATTGGTTCCGGTGCCGTTCTCAACGACGTTCACCATCATCTCGGTGAGCGCGAGTGCCTCGCTCGGGCGAAGCGCGTCCGCGAAGACCTCCGGTTCTGTTGTCTGCAAGATGGTCAGGTCGGGGGCACGCACCTCTTGAATCAGGTAAGGAATCATCGTGCGCCCGCTGTTGCCGATGGATGCGGTCACCATCGCCATCTGCAATGCGGTGGCGCGAACATCGAACTGCCCGATGGCACTCATTGCGGTTTGCGGCTCATCCGGGTCGGCAGGGAAGCGCGACGTCGCGGCGCGTAGCGGAATCTCGAAAGTTGTATCGAAACCGAAGAGTTCGGACTGCTCCCGCAGGGCGTCGGCACCGAGCTCGTTACCCAACCACGCGAACGCGGTGTTGCACGAGACCGCGAGCGCGTCGCGGAGGGTGACCTTGCCGCCGGGTCCGCACTGACGACGGTTCCAGTTACGCAACTCCTTGTTGGATTGTGGGAGATCGTAGGTGCGCGGCCCGGGGATCACGGAGTTCGGGTTGAACCGGCCAGACGAAAGCGCGGCGGCTGCCGTGACAAGTTTGAAGGTCGATCCCGGAGGGTTGAGGGAGACGATGGGCCGATTCAACAAGGGCTTGTCCGGGTCGCCCTCGAGTTTGTTGTAGTACTCCCGGATCTCGGTGGGGTCATGGCTGGAGAGCTTGTTCGGGTCGAAGGACGGTGCCTGAACGGACGCCAGGATCCGTCCTGTCGCCGGCTCGATCGCGACGACGGCACCCTTCTTTCCGCGAAGACCGAGATACGCGGCCCGTTGGGCGGCCGCATCGATGGTGGTGGTCACCGCCCCACCGACGGGTTGACGCCCGGAGACGAGTTGTTGGATCCGGTCGACGGCGAAAATGTCGGACCGGCCGTTCAGGATCCGATTCTCGGTGCGCTCCAACCCGGTCGCTCCGTAGATGAGCGAGTAGAAGCCGGTGATCGGCGCATACAGCCGAGGATTGGAGTACTGCCGCAGGTAGGTCAGCGTGTTACCCGTCTCCACCGATCGCGCGACCGGGTCGGTACCGACGAGGATCGGTCCGCGCTCGCGGTCGTACTCGGCGAGAAGGATGCGCTGGTTACCGGGACGGTCCCGGTAGTCGCCGGCGTTGACCACCTGAATCAGGGTGATGTTGACCAGCACCGCCACCATGAGCAGCGCGAACACCAGCGACAGCCTGCGCACCTGACGACTCATGCCGTGCTCCTCACACAGCCCGCACGATTTGCGTCATCGCATCGTCGGGTGAGGGAGCCACCGGTGCGGGTCGACGCGATCGGTCGGAGATCCGCAGCAAAATGGCGACGATCACCCAGTTGGCGACCAGCGACGATCCGCCGTAGGACAGGAACGGTGTGGTCAATCCCGTCAACGGAATCAGGCCGGTGACCCCGCCGATAATGACGAACACTTGAAGAGCGAGAACGATCGAAAGACCGGCGGCGAGTAGTTGACCGAAGGAGTCGCGGGCTGCCACCGATGTCCGCAGTCCGCGCTCCACCAAGATCGCATACAGCAACACCAGGGCGAACAAGCCGGTGATCCCGATCTCTTCACCGAGCGCCGCCACGATGAAGTCGGTCTTAGCGAACGGCACGAGGTTGGGAAAACCCTGACCCAA
>RGQW01000153.1 GCA_010029945.1 Actinomycetota bacterium
GAACACCGCCGCCTGCAACCCCCAACATCGGCTCCTCCACAGCAGTCTCCACTGGCGCCGGGGTCGCCGCCAGCACCGCTGCCACCTCGGTCTCCTCCGGAATCGCGGCAACTTCTTCGATCTGGTCCACCACGGCCTGGTCCGCCACGACCAAGTCACCGAGACGACTCCCAACGCTGAAGTCCGCCGTGAGTCGTTTGTCGGGAAGGTCAGCGCTGATCATCTCGAGCGGCGAGGCAAGCACCGACTCGCTCATGTCGTAGCCCGCTGGCGACAGGTAGCGCGCTGACGGTTGAACCGCCGATGACAGATCATGTCGAAGCGCCGCACTGACGATGATCCGCTGAGCAGTTGAGCGCTTCGGATGGCATGACGTGAGCGTCAACACCGACTCGAGGGGATTCTCAGTCAGAAGAACATGGGCATCAGTCGGGGAGACGACCCGCGTACCGGTCACCTCATACACCCAGATGTGAGCCCCTCGAGCGAACTCGATCACATCACCGGCCTGGAGACGATCAACATCGAGAAACGGTGCGCCATAGGTGGTCCGATGCCCGGCGAACGCCGCGTTACCCAGACCTCCAGGCAACGCCGTCCCCGGGTAGTGACCAGGACCCATCTTCAACTCTTCGGTGCCGACTCCTGCGACAACGACGAGGTCAAGATCGATCGCGGGAATGCGAAGCACCCCGAGGGGCTCCCCCACCTCGAGCAGAGCGGCCTCAGCCGACTCCTTCACCAGACCAACACCGACATTGTCGAGGGCGGACGTCACCGAGCTCGGTGTCGACACGGTCTCGACCACCTCCGCAACCGGAACGACCTCCGGTGTAGCCGTCGAGATCGTCTCCACCTCCGCGGTCGGAGCCGAATCATCGAAGACCGGACTCTGAGCCTCCGACACCACCTCGACGCGATCCGAGACGGCGATCTCAGTTCGCAGTCGCTGCTGCGAGTCGAGGGTGATCAGATTCGTGCCCCACACCTTGAAACCGAGGAACGCAGCGAGAAGCAGCGAGGACAGAAAGAGCGCCCGTCCGAGGCCCGCGAGCACACTCGTCGGCGTCAGCCCTTCGGGCACCACCATCCCGTGCGCCCTCACAACGACTCCTCCACTTCAACTGCAAGACGCCGACGGCGCCCCCCTGCCACTGCGACGAACAACCCACCCGACGCGCAGGTAAGGACGACGAGGACGAGTGCCGGTGTGAGCGGACCGCCACCGGTGTCAGCCAACCCGAGTGCGGTGATCTGGCCCGCGGATGCCGTTGTGCGCCCCACGCTGTTGCTGTCAGCCGGAACCCGCGCCCAGAGCAGCTCACTCTCTGTCGGCACTCGGTCGACCGGCTCGATCTCCACGCGATCGACGCCATCTCGGGCGTTGACCATCAGCCCCTGCCCGAGGTAAATCCCGACATGTCCGATGCCGAGCGGGCCGTAGGCGGTCGAGCCACCAGTGAAAAAGACCAGATCTCCCGCTCGGGGCTCAGCGCCAACGGTCTCGCCGACCTCGTACTGCATGGCGGCCTTGTGAGGCAGTGAGACTCCGACCGTCCACCACGACCACAGCGTCAGCCCTGAACAGTCAAACTCTGTCGGACCTGACGAACGCGCCGGGTCAACCGTGAACTGCGAGCCGACCCGCGAGATGGCGGACAGCACGGCATGACCGGTGATCAAACCCATCCCCAGGAGGTCATCACGCAGGAGAGCGCTGTCACGCCCTGAACGGTCGGCGATCAGCGCCGCAAGATCAGCGATTGATGACTCGTAGGCCGCGACAGCCGAATGAGCCCGCTCCGCATCTCTGATCTGGCTGACCGGCACATCGTTCAGTCGGTCACCGACGAGCAGAAAGGCAAGACCGTTGGTCTGAAGAGCGGCGTCGGCAGCCGCCGCGATCCGATCGTGATCCACAGTTGCGCTCGCCACTGCAGGATGGACGACAGCAGCGCTCGTCGCCGTAGCGAGGAACACGAGAATCCAGCGAACGACCCGCACAGAGATTGATTCTACTCCATTTCACTTCACTTTCAACTATCCACAGAACTCCTGTGGATACAGGGTTCACTTCCTTTGTCTCTCTTGGAACTAACTGTGCACAGACATTTCGACTATGTCCACAGGCTGTCATCTCGCCGACTGACTCACCAGTGAAGAACCGCAAGCCCGCTACGACCGCAGTCCTCGCCTGTCTGCTCACTTTCGGCGGCTGGGCTGGGCTCGCCGAGGCGGCCACTGAGAAGCCAGCGCACACGGATCAACACTCAAACACGGCCGACGAAGCACCTCCCCTGCTCACATCGACGAACGCCGCCAGCGTGAACCCGCGACCGTTACTTCCCCCGATCGCGCTCCCTAGCGCTCACGACACCATTGCGGCCATCAGAAGGCCTTTCATCGCTCCGATGCCGACTGACTCATGGTCAGCGCTCACAATCGCTGAGGCCTTCTGGAGGCACGTGCGCGACACCAAGCGGCATGACCGCTGGAACGCCACCTCAACATTTCGCTGAACGGCAGCGCCCACCAGCCCGATGCTGCTACATCGAATTCGTCCCGTCGACCACTGACCTGATCACAGCGATCTCGTCAACGTCATAGGGCGAGCCGTCAACGCGGAGCAACTCATGGAACCACGGTTCGTCCTCATCGACCGTCTCCCACCAGGTTCTCCACGGCAACCTCGTCTGCGTCCGACCATCGACCAGACCCCAGTTGATCGCCCCGACACCAGCCGCCTTGAACACCTCGAGCAGTTCAATCGTCGACCCCTCCGGCCGGGCGAGCCACTCGGTGCACACCAGTGGTCTCCCGCCTGCCGCAAGGCTCCCGATCACGGTGCGAAGAGCAGGCTCGGGCGCATAACAGTGGAATGACACCACATCGGAGCGCGAGAGAATCAGCCGGTTCAACTCGTGGTCAACCGGGACATCGTTCTCGTACTCCCACAGGCCGACCGTAAGCGGTTGCGACGGCATGACCGACCGAGCCCAGTCGAACACCCGCCGCACCAGCCCGACCGCGGCAACCTGCTTCGCATCTCGTGTGCCCGCAACGATCGTGTCGAGATCGAGCTGATCGGGCTCATTGAAGAGATCCCACATAACGATCCGGTCGTCATCGCCGAACCGGGACAGCATCCCGTCGACATACGGTCGCAGGCCATCCCAGAGCGACTCGTCATACAGAACGGTCGACCCGGGCGACTGCACCCACATCGAGTTGTGCACCCCAGGCATCGGCTCCGGTTGCTTCCCGAGCGCCGGTGAGGGATTCCACACCCCGTCGAACAGCACCGGCATCATTCGGATATCGAAACGGGCCGCGATCTCAAGGAACCGGTCGACCCGATCGATCAACCCGGCGCTGTCATCACCCCACAGGAGGTCGTGCAGGTAGACGCGCACGACGTTCATTCCAAGATCGCGCGCCCAACCCAACTCACGCTCAATCGTCTCCACATCAAACGAGTCGGCCGACCACATCTCGATCTGATTTCCGGCAGTCGACGGCGTGAAATTGCAGCCGAACAACCAGCCGGACCGGTCCTGCCAGTCGATGACCCGCTCGACGCTCCACCGCTCCCCCATGGACTCCCGAACCTAGACGTCTCGGTGCACCGCCACCCGACACAGTGCGCGATGTGTTCGACACCTGGCGCACCAATCGACGCTTCGAACTCGACCAGGCGTGACGACAACCGTCCACCACATTTGCGTTCTCTGAGATGCGAACGTGTTGCTCTTCAACACCTTCTTGTTGTTTGCACCTGCTGCAGGGTGGTTGACACTTTTTTCAACCCCTGTTTCCCCAGTTCAGAGCATGTTTTAGCTTGCACGGAATCAGGCCTCTCGACCCCGCCGAA
>RGQW01000154.1 GCA_010029945.1 Actinomycetota bacterium
ACGCCCTGGCCGGTAATGAAGTGCGACCGCACTTCGTCACCGTTCCTGAGGGTCAATTCCAGAACTTGATCACGGTCAATCAGAGTGGCGGTATCGACATTTCCGGATGTGATGTCGGAAATGGCTTCGCCGGTGTCCACCTCGTCGGGCGCACCGATGCCCGAGATCAGGCTCGAACCCACCAGAACCGCGATGACGGCCATCGCGATCCAGAAGATCGGTCCTCGCAGGAAACGTCTCACATCCACCTCTTAACGGTAACCGACCTGGTTCGGCCCGCATCCGGGTCGGGGCTCACCAGCCCTGCGCCGAGCGCGAACATCGGCGAACGTCAGCTGCTGTACACGTGCGGGGACAGCGTCCCCACGCACCGCAGATTCCGGTACCTCTGGGCGTAGTCGAGCCCGTAGCCCACGACGAACTCATTGGGGATATCGAACCCGACGTACCTGGGTTCGACATCCACCTTGACGGCGTCTGGCTTGCGCAGCAATGTGAAGATCTCGAGCGATGCCGGCTTGCGCGACCGAAGGTTCTTCAACAACCACGACAGGGTGAGACCGGAATCGAGAATGTCTTCAACGATCAAGATGTCCCGACCTTCGACGTCCCCGTCAAGATCCTTCAGAATCCGGACCACGCCGCTGCTCGTCGTACCGGATCCGTACGACGACACCGCCATCCAGTCCATGTTGGCGTGAATGCTCAACGCCCGCGCGAGATCAGCCATCACCATGACAGCCCCGTTGAGAACGCCGACGAGGAGAAGGTCTCGCCCCTGGTAGGCCGCGTCGATTTCGGCTGCGATCGCTGCGATGCGATCGCTGATTTGTTCCTCGGTCAGTAGTACGTGGGCGAGGTCTCCCTCGACGTTGTCAGGTTGCACTCATCTCTCCCGAAGATCCGCGGTGAAACGTAAGCCTTCCATACTCAACTCTCGCGGTGATCGCACCCGGCAGTTGTGCTGGGCCTTGGCCTTTCCAGGTCGAGATCATCGCTTCCACATGTTGCACGTGGTCGAAATCGAGAGAGTCCTGAGATTCCACGACGGCCTGGTGCATCAGTCGAATGAGTCGGGTCCGAACAGCTCGGGGCTGGCCGGCAATCGCTTCGACATCGACGCCGCACTCGCCCTTCGTCACGTGAACCCAGCGGTCGAATGCTCCCTGCGCCCACGCCTCCAAAGCATCGGCATCGTCCCCGAGAAGGTGGGCCGAGCGCGCGAGCCCGGGAACAAAGCCTGGACCCAATCTCTCCTCCATGAGCGTCATCGCCTCTCGGACGCGTACGCGAGTGAACTCCGGATCGTGGTTGTGCGGGTCATCCCATGCCTCGACGCCCAGCGGCTCGAGGTACTCGCGGGCGACGCGATGCACAACCTCACGCGGCACATCGAGAAATGGTCGATGCCATGGCGGGTCACATGGAGTCATGGACGCAATGGACCGGGCTCCCGATCCGCGTGCCAATCGCAGGAGGACGGTCTCGGCTTGATCTTCTCGGGTGTGGGCAAGAAGTATCTGGTCAATGCCGCGCTGCGACGCCACGTCCGTGAGCGCATCCCTGCGGGCTGTGCGGGCCGCCGCCTCCGGTCCCCCCTGTGTGCCGACCTGCACACGTTCGATCACGACGTTGTCGATTCCCCACTGCCGGACGATGTCCCCGGCATTGTGCGCAACGCGGGCCGAATCAGCCTGGAGTCCGTGGTCGACGATGACCACGTGCACCTCGTGGCCCACGCTCGGTAGTGCCCAGGCCGCGCTAGCGACCAAGGCAAGCGAATCCGGCCCGCCCGAGCATCCGACGATCACCGGGGCGACTTCGATGCAGTCGACGACCGCGCGCCGCAAACGTTGAGCCTCCGGGCTCACGTGGGTCACGCCGCAGCACCGCGCATTCGATCGAGCCATAACGATGGCTCGCGAATTTCTCCAAGAGTCGGCACATTGCCCGGGTCGGCCCACACCCGATTCATCGCCGCCATGCCCCCATCGTTCACCACGGCGCGCACGAAGGCCGCTCCCTCGCGGTACTGACGAAGCTTTGCATCCATACCGAGGACTCGTCGCCATACCGAATCGGCCCCACGCGCATCGGCGGCTGTCGATCGACGCACCTCGAATCGTTCACGGATAACGTCGACGGAAGGAATGACTCGCGGGCCGACCTCATCCATCACTACATCCGCGTGCCCCTCCAGCAGGGACATGAAGGCCGTGATTTCCTCTACGACCGCACGCTGCTCGGCCGATTGCAGGGCGAACATCAGGTCGGGTGTCCGGCGTTGTCCCACGGCCGCCAGCAGTTCGGTAAGGACAGCCCCCAGCCGATCCACGGGCGTGGTCTCGTCGAACGCGTCGAGCGCCTTCATAACCAGACCCGTGAAGTGACCTTTCAGCCATGGAACGGCTCCGAACTGAACCCGGTGGGTTTCCTCGTGCAGGCACACCCACAGGCGAAAGTCTCGACTGTCTACGTCGAGGGAACGCTCCACCTGCACGATCGATGGAGCCACAAGCAACAGCCGCCCAGGGTCAGCAAGCGCCTCGTACTGGCCGAGAATTTTGCCGCTCAACCATCCCAGGGCCGCTCCGAGTTGAACAGCCATCACGCGTGGACCAACCGCACGTGTCACGGTCGAGGACTCCTCCAGCCGCTCTTTCGATGCCGGCCACATGTCCAAGATGGAATCGAGTGCGCGCAGATTGGAATCGATCCACATGCGTCGATCCACCACAACCACACGGTGATCCTCGTGGGCGATCAGGCCCGTGACGTCGCGAACGTGTTCTTGGGCCTGTTGGGCGTGCTCCTTGATCTCGGCGACCGCATCGTGGGCATCCCGCGATGAAATCTGGGGGCCCTCCGGCGCGAACCGCCCCGCGACCGCAGACGCCAGACTCCAGTCCACCGCCGGGCTGGTGAAAACAGACGGTGGGCTCAACGCGGCGCTTCCGGTGCCCTCGGATCGGGCGGACGACAGACCATGACCGTTACGTCTCCAGAGACCGACCAGTCGCCGACGGCGTGGGGCATCAGGAGTGCATCACCTCGGGTGATCTCGTGACCGCTGCCACCGGCAGACAACACGCCTCTACCGTCGACAGCGATCGCGATGGCAAAACCAGCCTCCACCTGCACCCCCTCGGACTGCGGGGCAATCCGATGCAGGCGGAAGTACGGATCAGCCTCAGCAGGCAACGCTGATGTCAGTGCTCCGACTTGGATCTCCTCGCGCGGAATAACGAGCTTGTCCAGGTCCGAGTCGGATACGGCGCTGGTGTCGACCGCCTGCAGGGCGGTATCGAATCCGAGATCGAGGTGTCCGTCCGAGAAGCCGTCGACGGCGAACCCATCCCACTCGAGCAAGATCGACAGGTCGGTTGGCTCCTGCAGTTCCAAAACAAACACCCCGTCCTGAACGGTGTGCGGGAGGCCGGAAGGCACGAGCATCGCGTCACCCGGGCGCACCTCTCGGGTTTGAAGTGCCGACAACAAGGACGAACTGTCGCGATTCATCACCCAATCGCGAACCTGATCGATGGACATCTGGCTGGCGAAGCCGACCCCCACCTTCGCTCCGGGAGGAGCATCGAGGACGTACCAGGCTTCGGTCTTTCCGTGAGCCAAGCCGAGATGGGTGCGGGCGAACTGCCGATTGGGGTGGAGGTGGACGGGAAGGCGTTGCCCCAGGTCGAGAAGTTTGACAAGCAACTCGGTGCTGGTGCCAAAACGATCGACGTGATCGTTTCCGAGCCACGCTTTTTCAGCGACACCAAGCACTACGTCGCGGTTGTGGTTCCAGAGCCATGGACCGCCATCGTTCATGCGCTCCAGGTC
>RGQW01000155.1 GCA_010029945.1 Actinomycetota bacterium
GGCGTTCAGATGACCAGCGACGTCGCTCCCTACGAGAAGATGAAGCTGCGGCTGCTGAACGCCAGTCACCAGGGTCTGGCCTACTTTGCCTCGCTCATGGGTTACGAGTACGTGCATGACGCCGCACGTGATCCACGCATCGCGACTTTCTTGCGGCATTACATGGATCGGGAGGCAACGCCGACGCTAGATCCGGTCGAAGGAGTCGACCTGGATGCCTACAAGGCAGAGTTGATCGAGCGGTTCGCGAATCCTGAAGTGAAAGACACGGTCGCTCGCTTGGCGGCGGAGACGTCCGATCGAATTCCCAAGTGGCTGCTACCGGTCATTCGTGAGCGCCTGCTCGAGGACGGGGATATCCGCTGCTCGGCGGCCATCGTGGCGAGCTGGGCTCGGTATTCCGAAGCGGTGGGCGAGGACGGGCGACCGATCGAGGTTGTTGACCCCTTGAAAGATCAACTGGTCCCTGTCGCTCAACGACAGCGAGAGCAGCCGCTCGCCTTCATCGAAAACCGAGAACTGTTCGGAGACCTCGTGGATGACGAGCGTTTCGTCGATCCATACCTCCAAACCTTGCAACGATTGCATACCGATGGTGCCGAGGCAACGCTGGAGTGGATACTTCACGTATGCAGCGAGTGAGCATCCTCAACCCCGACCTGACGTTGACGATGAGTCAGCGCCCGGTACCCGAACCGGGTCCGGGAGAAGTCCTCGTCCGAGTGAAGTCCGTCGGAGTCTGCGGCAGCGACATTCATTACTTCGAGCACGGTCGAATCGCCGACTTCGTTGTTGAGGGACCGCTGGTGCTCGGTCACGAAGCCTCCGGTGTTGTGGAGGGGCTCGGTGATGGCGTGCAGGATCTTGCTCCGGGCACCACGGTCGCGATGGAACCGGGTGTGCCATGTGGCGCGTGCCATGAGTGCCGATCGGGTCGTTACAACCTTTGCCCGGATGTGAAGTTTTTCGCGACGCCACCGATCGACGGTGCTTTCTGCGAGTACGTGGTCCTGCCACGAGCTTTCGTGCACCCGGTGCCTGCGCACGTGTCCTTCGATGCGGCTGCGCTCGTGGAGCCGCTCTCGGTGGGGGTTTGGGCATGCCAGAAAGCCAATGTGTCCCTGGGCACTCGAGTTGTGATCACCGGCTGTGGACCCATCGGCGCTATCTGCGCACTGGTTGCGCGCGCACGTGGAGCCGATGTTGTCGCCGTGACCGATATCAATGCACAAAGACGACAGAAGGTCGAAGACCTCGGCTTCACCACGTGTGACCCCGCGACGTCGGCGATGCCGGAAGCGGATGTTCTGTTGGAGTGCAGCGGCTCCGCGTCTGCGATAGATCAAGGAATCCGATGCCTGGCGCCGGCCGGAGTCGCGGTGCTCATCGGCATGACGCCGTCCGACACGGTGCCACTTCCTGTCGGGGCGCTTCAAGGCAAAGAGGTCTGGCTGACCGGAACGTTTCGATACGCGAACACTTATCGCACAGCCGTTGATTTGCTGTCCTCAGGCCTCGTCGACCTCGACTCCATCGTGAGTGCGAGTTATCCCTTGGAAGAAGTCGAAAAGGCGCTGACCCACGGGAAGAGTCATCCCGCTGACATGAAGGTGATGGTCCACCCCTGACAGTGCAGGGAACTACTGAAGTCGCTCCTGCACGTCGGCCCCGGAGGGCTCAGCGGCTGTCGAGCCGTCAGGAAAGACAACGGTGGGGACCGTCCTATTGCCGTCATTGACGGCAAGAACGAACTCCTCAGCATCAGGAGCCTGCTCGATGTTGACTTCTGTATAAGGAATATCAAGCTCGGTGAGTTGTCGCTTCAACCGAACGCAGTCCCCGCACCACGAGGTGGTCAGCATGGTGATGGAACCTGCCTCAGGGAGCCATTTCGTGTTGGAGATCACACTCCACGATAAGCGATCTTCGGTCCAGAGCGCGAGGCGAGCACCGATTTCAAGATGTGCCGGAGAGTGAGGAAAAGTAAACTCAAGTTTCAGCCGGGAGCCTGTGCGGTGACCGGCTCTTTGTTTCTCGGGAGGTGTGCGCGGTGACATCTACGTCGCGAAGTCGTGTTGTCGTCGTTGGTGCCGGCTTTGCTGGCCTCGCGTGCGCTCGCGCCCTTGCGGATTCCCCACAGGTAGACGTCACGCTCATCGACCGCCAGCCCTATCAACTATTCGCGCCCTTGCTCTACCAAGTGGCAACCGGCGGGCTCCCAGAGGACGACATTGCCTACCCGGTGAGAGCCGCGATCCCTGGAATCTCCTTCGTTAGGGGTGAAGTCGCCAAAGTCGATGTCGAGGACGGCTCGTTGAGGTTGAATTCCGGTGCCGAGATTTCCTGGGATCGCCTTGTCTTGGCCACAGGAAGCATCGGAAACTCCTTCGGCATACCGGGGGTCGATGAACACGCGTTGCAAATGAAGGACATCCGTCAGGCTCGGGCGATCAAGAACCGCCTCCTGGGAACGTACGAGCGCGTGCAGCAGGGAGAGCAGCCGAAAGAAGATCTCCAGGTTGTGGTTGTCGGCGGAGGACCGACGGGCGTTGAAGTAGCAGGGGCAGTAGCCGAGCTGCAGAAGCAAATGGCGCACGAGTTCCCGACGATCGCCGAACACGCCCACGTGACGTTGATCGAGGCGGGTCCTCGACTCCTCCCGTCCTTCTCTGAGCGGTCGAGTGAGCGCGCCCAGGAATCGCTGTCGAAGCTGGGGGTCGAAGTGGTTCTTGATTCAGCCGTCGACCGCATGTATCCGTCTGACATTCACTTGAAGTCGGGTCGAATCGTTTCGGCCGGGACGACGATTTGGGCGGCCGGAGTCGCGGCAGACCAGCAATGGACCTCTCTGGGTGACAGCGATCGACTGAATCGACTGATGGTCGACGAGAATCTGCAACTGAGTCACAACGTCTGGGTTATTGGCGACATGGCGCATTCGAAGGACGATGACGGTCAACCATTACCGATGGTGGCATCCGTCGCTATGCAGCAGGGGCGGTACGTCGCAGGCGTGATGACCGGAAAGAAGAGTGGGCCCTTTTCCTATAAGGACAAGGGTCAGATGGCGACGGTCGGTCGCCGCCTGGCGGTGGTCGAGCTGCCCAATGGTATGCGGCTGCACGGAACGCTCGCGTGGCTGTCCTGGCTTGCCCTGCACATCTTCTACCTGGCCGGTGGTCGACACCGTGTCTCGGTGATGGCGGACTGGTTCTGGAATTACCTGGCCTGGGGTTCGGGTCCCAGGCGCACCGTGCTTGACTGATGTCAGTCACAGAGCCTTCTTGCGATGTGCAGCAACCTCTGTCCGCAGGCTCTCGCGACTATCAAGGAACCGATCGAAGTTGCAGCGGTCGTCGAGAGCGGAAGACTAACCTCGTGTTGACGGACAGTGACCGGGTTCAGGTCGACCGATTGAGGTCGGTTCCCTTCGCGTCAGCATCAATGTCGCTACCTGCGTCAGCTGCGCAGGTGTTCTCGGTTCTGGAGCGCCCAGGGCACCTGGAGCCCTTCCACCCTTTTTGCCAAGAGAACACAGCGCTTGCCTGGGATGAGTCTGAGCGGAGAGATCGGATTGTCTACCTCAACGGAAAGATCCTGGACCGCCAGTTTGTGCGATGGACCCCGGACGAGGGCTTCGAGCTACTGATCGGTGAGTCCATCGATGAACGATCCCTGGTGACGTGGTCTCTTCATGACGACTCCGCTGTCTCGACAACGATCACCATCACGGTGCAGCCCTACATCTACGCGGGTAAGGCTCGCGTCGCCAACGCCACTCTCCATGCCCTGTGGATCCGGCCACGTTTG